>JAAYLM010000020.1 GCA_012521915.1 Oscillospiraceae bacterium
GCCAGCGACTCCGCCATCTTCCAGCCGAACAGCTTGCGCATGGATCGGACACTGCTGTTCTTGAACAGGGGCTTGCACAGTTTGAGCAGGGACAGGCACATCTTGTTGATCAGGCTCAGGTTGCTGAACGCCTGCCGATCCATCGTGGTGTTGTCATCTTCGGAGAAACTCACATCCAGATGCCAATGCAGGCTCTCCACACCCCAATGCCCGCGGATCGCATCGGCACACAGGACCACATCGGTCACGCTGGTGATGTAGAAACGTTCTTCCGTTGTTTCCAGACCCGTGACCAGATTGACCATCTTCTTCTTGTAGCAAATGAAGCTCTTCAAGCCTGACCACTGGTCCAGATCCTGAAACCAGCTGACCTGGCGGGTCAGGAAGAATTCCCGGGTTTCCGCCTGGTTGTGCGCTTTTTCGCTGCTCCGGCAGTAATCGACACCCTTGACCCGGATCTGTTCGCAGCGTGCGTTGGTGAAATAGTCGCTCACCTCGCCGTCCATGATTTCATGGTTGCCTTTCAGCGCGCCGATGTAATCACCTTTCTGTTCACGGATAATCGCGATCGTCTTCTTCTGCGTGTTCATGGCGTCGAACGTCACAATGCTGCCACGTAAATCCATGCTGCCCAGGATGCTCTGCGCGACCGGGATCTCGTTCGTCTTATTTTCGATCTGGCGTGAATACAGGCAGATCCCGTGGGAATTGTCATAGATATGCAGGGTCTGCAGGTTCCTGACCGCTTCGCTGGTGTCCCGCTTGCGCCCCGTCCCCCGGCTCTCTTTGCCGTCGACACAGATATGCCGCACGTCCGTGTTGTTCAGTTTGAGGACCGTTTTCAGCCGGGTGAGCACATCGGCGATAAACCCGACCGTCGCCGCTTCCAGCTGCTCGGTCTTGATCAGACCGAAGACGCGCCGGAATGTATCGTGCGACGGAATCCCGTTCGCCAGCCTCAGAAACTTCCGGAACCATTTCTCATAGGCATAGCCAAACTGCTCCATGTCGTGCCAGGTGCTGGCGCCGCCTAACGTGGCAATGAACACGATCACCACAATCTCGTGCAGCGGATAGTCGATCATGCCCGCCAGCCGCTCGTCCGTCACCGGCCGCAAGAACCGGATGAACCGCTGCATCGTCTTCTTCGGCGGCCGGGTTGTGTTCAGGTCGACCCCCGCCTTCAGCCGTTCCCCGTATTCCAGAATAAACGTGTTCACACGCGCCATCGTCTCATGTCCTCCCGTCCTCTGCAGCCACGGCCTTGCGTGGTCTGCCCGGCTTGCGCCGCGTCACATACGCCCGTGCATCCTGCTCCAGATGCCCTTCCAGCTCATCCAGCCGGCGCTGAAGCTGCTGGTCCAGCTCACGCAGCTGCTGACGACAGGTCAGCCAGTGCTGGTAGCTGGCCGCCAGCCGCTTCGCTTCCGCCTCCTTTGGCCCGTCCACCGTCGTGGATATCAGTTTCTGGTCCTTCTTGCGCTGGTAGATCCACAAAAACGGCCCGTGCAGCTCACCGCTGTGACACTTGCAGGTCTTGTTGCCGCAGGCCTTATAGCGCTCATAGACTTGTGCCGCGATAAACGGCTTGCCGCGCAACAGCTGGTCCAAGACCGGCTCGCGCTGCTGCATCAGGCGCGCGATCGCCTGGCGCACCTGCGAGATCTCGCTCATACTTCGTACCTCCTATGATATGAACGGAATATTATACCACACAAACAGCAAAGCAGCAAGCTTTTTGACACAAATTGCATGCTGCTTTTGGGGAGAGCTGTTTTTCAAATGCCTGTCGTCAGAGCGTTTGACACGGGTCTATTCATTTTTCTGCGAAATTGATGCGTTTATCCTGTCGGGTGTCGCAACGTCTATTCCGCTTCGGAACCGTTTTGCCTGCGGCCCAGCCGGTCCATGCCCCAGGCGATGGCAAACCCGGCCGCGGCGCTGGCCAGCGCGCCCAGAAAATTGACAAACCCTGTGAACTGCACCGGGATGATCTTCAGCGTCGATGCGACCACGATGCCCAGGATGACGTAATAC
>JAAYLM010000189.1 GCA_012521915.1 Oscillospiraceae bacterium
ATCCTGCCCTGGCCATCGCCCGGGAAATACTGGATCACGAGCCGGACGCCCAGATCCGCTATTTTGGTACTGCGCGCGGCATCGAAGCAGATCTGGCCGCGCGTGCCGGCCTGCCTTTCACAGCGATTCCGGCCCGCCCCCTGCCGACAAAACCAACACCGGCCCTGCTTCGCGCGGTCTTGACTTACTGGAAAGGCAAACGGGCTTGTCGCAGTTTGATGAAAAGCTGGCGACCCGATGCTGTCATTGGCACAGGCGGCTATGTCTGCAGCCCTGTGGTGGCTGCTGCGGCGTCCTGTCGTGTACCGGTGCTGCTGCATGAGCAGAATGCCTGGCCGGGCCGCTCCAACCGTCTGATGGCCCGGCGCAGCCAGGCTGTCTGTGTTGCGTTCCCGGGAACTGAAAAGCATTTTCCGGCAGGAACCAGGGTAAAGCTGACTGGCAATCCTGTTCTGCCTGTCTTTTTCAGCACTGACCGGCAGGCTGCCCGCAAAAGCCTGCACCCGCAAAGTGAGCGGCCATTTATTCTGGCCATGGGTGGCAGCCTGGGCGCGCAAACGATCAACCGGGCAGTCCTCGGTCTGCGGCCCTGGATCGAACAGCAGAGGGTAGCCGGACGGCCTTTGCCACGACTGGTGCTGGCTGCTGGAAAACGCCAGTTTGCCGAGGTTGCGTCAGCTGCGGCCGAATGTAGCGACTGGCTGGAAGTCCAGGCGTACATTCATGGCATCCATGCCTATATGTCGGCTGCTGACCTGCTGATCTGCCGGGCTGGCGCGTTGACCTGCTCAGAGATTGCCGCATTGGGCATCCCTTCGATTTTGGTACCTTATCCTTACGCTGCTGGAGACCATCAGACATACAACGCACGTGTTCTGGCCGACGCCGGTGCAGCCTTGCTGTGTCCGGATGACCAGATGACGGCTTCCTGGCTGGCTGATCAGCTGGATCAGTTGCTGGCTGACCATGATCGTCTGGCCAACATGGGCAGGCAGGCCGGGACACTGGCCCGTCCGGACGCGGCAGCGGCGATATACAGCCAGCTGATGGACATCATGAAGCCATGACCAGGCCACGCAGGTTCGCCAATTCTGGACAAAAGACGGTAAGGCATCTGCCGCGCTGGATGATGCCTGTTATCCTGATCGTCCTCTGCTTCCTGGCCGTCTGGCTACTGCCGCCTTTTCGCCTCCAGGCTGTCCTGGTGCCGGAAGACATGCACAGCCTGACCCGTGAAGACCTGCTGACCGCTCTGGACATCCCGTTGGGCCGCCATCTTTTTGCTGAATTGGGTGGATCGTTGCCACTTCTGCTGGGTTTGCGCTACGGTCGCGCGGAAACCCAGCTGAAGGCACAATATCCCGTTATCCGGGATGTCGTCGTTGAAATGGCCTTTCCCGGCCGTGTTGAAATCAGCCTGAGCGAGCGGGTTGAAGTGGCCTGGCTAACGGTGCCGGATGGCTGTGTCATGATTGACAAAGAAGGCGTCGCGCTGAAGATCAACAGTCAGGCGCCACAAGGCATCCCTGTCATCGAGGGGGTGCATGTCCATTCGATGATCCTCGGGCAGCCGCTTACTGTGGATGTCAGCGAAGCCCTGAACCGTGCGATCGGGCTGCTTGGTGCTATAATTGAAGCGGACAGAGACCCGCGCCCGGCGACGGTCCTGCTTCCCCGGGTCAGCAGCATCCGCCCGTTGAGCGGCCATCAGCTGTATATGGTGCTGGTGATACCGGAAACAGGAGAAGAAATAACCGTATTGACTGAACGGTACCCGGAGCAGGCAGAAGATATGCTCTGGCTGCGTTTCGCCTTGGATCAGGCTGCGCTGGCCGGACGGGGGAAAGGCATACTCGACCTGACAGGCGGCGGCAGAACCTTTATCCCGGACGCATAAAAAGGAGGGAAGACGCATGTTCCCATTGCTTGGCCTTTTGCTTGGACTGATCGTTGGCTTACTCTGGAATGTCACCATTCCGGCAGCTTTTTCATCCTATGTCGCTGTCGGTATCCTTGCCGTACTGGACTCAGTGATCGGCGCGGCAACAGCCAATCTGCAAGGCCGCTTCAACATACGGCTGTTTATTACCGGCTTTCTTGGTAATACCGCGATTGCTGTCGCCCTGGCCGCCCTGGGCGACCAGCTCAACCTGCAGCTCAGTCTGGCCGCTGTCTTTGCTTTCGGCAACCGTATCTTCATCAATTTCTCCACCATAAGGCGCTTGTTGCTGGAACGATGGGACCTAAGACGGCAGAGAGACACGGTAATGGGCGGAGAAAAAAGTGACGGTTGATCCCAAACAGCCTGCAGGTTGCACATGTCAAGATCTTGTAAGATAAACTTAAATAAATACTAAATGTAGTTGTGTGCTCTGTTATCTTAGTGTAAAATTGATTCAGAATAGATTTTTGTTCGATCTGCCATAACAGATTGATTGGCCACACTGGCCGCCGTGACCGGGCGGATACGAGCCGGAAGCTCCAGGAGCAGGACTGAGAGGGGATGTTGGTTTGTCAGATTTCAAAATGGGCTTTGGTATGGATAATGATCATTTTGCCACAATCAAAGTCATCGGCATCGGCGGTGGCGGCTGCAACGCAGTAGACCGCATGATTGACGGTGATGTTCAGGGCATTGAGTTTATAACAGTCAATACAGATAATCAGGCATTGATGCGTACCAACGCCAGCAACCGCATACAGATTGGTGAGAAAATAACCCGCGGTCTAGGCGCTGGCGCCAATCCCGAGATCGGTGAAAAAGCGGCAACCGAGTCCAAAGATGAAATTGCCCAGCTGATCCGCGGAACCGATATGCTCTTCATTACAGCCGGCATGGGTGGCGGAACAGGAACCGGTGGTGCCCCGATTATCGCCCAGATCGCCAGAGAACTGGGGATTTTGACGGTGGGTGTTGTGACACGCCCGTTCCGTTTTGAAGGATCGCGCCGTATGCAGAATGCGGAGCGCGGCATTCGGGAAATGGAGAAATTTGTTGACTCCCTGATCGTCGTTCCCAATGACAAGCTTCTGGAAATCGCCTCTGATGAAACGACGCTTGACGAGGCGTTTGTCCTGGCTGATCAGGTTTTGAAGTATGGCGTGTCCGGTATTTCCGATCTGGTGGCGGTTCCTGGCCTGATCAATCTTGATCTGGCCGATGTACGGCGCGTTATGACGCAGGCCGGCGTCTGCCATATGGGGATTGGCCGGGCATCCGGCGAAGGGCGTTCATCCAACGCCATCCGGCAGGCGATCAACAGCCCGCTTCTGGATACTACCATTGACGGGGCACGCGGTGTCATCATCAACTTCACAGGTGGTCGGGACATGCGTATCCGTGAAGTTGACGAAGCCGCCTCGATTGTCCGTGACGCGGTGTCTCCGGACGCGGACATCATCTTTGGCGCCGTCATCGATCCGGAAATGGCTGACGATATCATGATCACGGTCATTGCCAGCGGTTTTGATCGTGACCCCGTACCGGTCAGAGAAAAAAAACAGGAAAAGACAAGCCAGCAGCCTTCTTTGTTTGCCCGTCCGGCTGTGGCCCCAACACAGTCGGCTAAGGAAAGGACACCGGACGAGGCGGCTATGGAAGAAGCGGATGACGATCTGGAAACGGCAGATCCGACCGCCGCTGATGTACCAGATTTTCTGTCGCATGCTTTTGTCAAACCGGTGGACGAGCAGACCCGTCCACAGCCGCGGAATACCGGATTTCATACCGTAGGCGCAACGTCTGCTGAAGAAGAAGAGACACAGCCTTTCCAAGCGGTTTCCCATGCACAGCCAGCTGACGCTCCTGCCCGTCAGGAGCAGCCGGCAGCTTCACAACCAGAAAAGACATGGAGCGGGGAATCGTCCCGTTCTGCAGGCAGGGAAACCCAGGAACCTCAGCAGCAAACCCCGCGCCGCTCGCCGGAAAGCGAGAAAAAACCGGAAAAAAGGGGCAACCGCATCCTGCCCTGGTTTCTCCAGGACAACAGCAGTCAGGACCAGGACTGAAGGGAAATCCCCCTGCCTGTTAAGGAGGTGACGCCATGAGATGTCCCTTTTGTGGCCATGACGAAGATAAAGTCATTGATTCAAGGCCCGCAGAGGAAGGCGCAGCCATAAGGCGTCGCCGTGAGTGCATTAATTGCGGCAACCGCTTTACTACCTATGAAAAGATCGAAAGCCTACCCTTGATGGTCATCAAGAAAGACGGTTCACGTCAACCCTTCAGCAGGGACAAGCTGATCGCCGGGATCACCAAGAGTTGTGAGAAGAGGCCGGTTTCCACCGAACAGATCGAGTTGCTGGTCGATTCGATTGAAAGCCGTTACCAGAACAGCCTGAAAAGGGAAGTCTCCTCCCGTGAGATTGGCGAGCATGTTATGGAAGGCCTGAAGGAAATCGATGAAGTCGCCTATGTGCGCTTTGCCTCAGTCTACCGTCAGTTCAAAGACGTCAGCTCATTTTTGCATGAGCTCAATGATATCCTGGGCAAGCAGGAGGACCTGCGCAAATGAAAAAAGCACTGATCATCGACGATGATCCTAATATCAGCGAGCTGTTGCGCCTTTATTTCGATAAAGACGGCTTTGCCGTGATAACCTGCCTGGATGGCGAGAAGGCCTATGAAACATTTCTGCAGACGAGCCCTGATGTGGTCATCCTCGACCTGATGCTGCCAGGGCGGGACGGCTATGACATCATGCGGGAAATCAGGCGCGGTTCCGATGTGCCGATCCTCATGTTGACCGCGCGCAGTGATACCCTTGACAAGGTTGTCGGCCTGGAACTGGGTGCGGATGACTACATCCAGAAACCTTTTGAGCCCAAAGAATTGGTGGCGCGCGTCAAAGCTGTATTGCGCCGTGTTGACTCAGGCGCGGAACAGAAAAGGCCGGTCGGCAGCGGTGACGCTGCCGGTGAGCTGGCTGTGTTCCCTGGCCTGAGTGTGGATAAATCGCGCTACTCGGTCAGTGTCAACGACCAGCAGATCGATATGCCGCCGAAAGAACTGGAATTGCTTTTTTTCCTGGCAACCCACCCCAA
>JAAYLM010000190.1 GCA_012521915.1 Oscillospiraceae bacterium
CAGTGACAACAGGCGCATAACCAGCATACTTTTCTTTTTTAGAATGGTTCGTCCAAATGTCGGCGCAGAGACAAGGACAACAGAAGCCAGTGTCGACATGGAAGCTGACATCATCAGAACAATCAGGATGGCCATCAGACCCGGCGATAAAATCGACTCGAAGACCGCCGGCATCAAGGTATCCAGATCAGCGGTATTGAATTCAATGGCACGCTTTTGGGTTAAGACACGGGAAAACCCGCCAATCCAGTACGCACCGCCGCCAATGATCAAGGCAAGCAGCGTGCTCATAATGGTCGCGCGCCTGACCGTTACCCGATCGCGAATCCCGTTGAATTTGGCGATCATCTGAGGCAGTCCAAGCGTTCCCAGGCTGGTCATGAGAATCAATGTGATCAGATCAAAGGGCATGGGGCCGAGCGGCTGAACCAGTGATCCGACCGGTATCACATCTGTCTGTATAGCTGACAGGGCAGCATGCGCCTCGGAAAATCCACCGGAAAGCTGAACCACACGTACAGCCATATATCCGACGCCTATCGTCATGATCAGGCCTTGAATCAAACTGTTGATCGCCGTAGACAAATAACCGCCAAAAAACAGATAGACACCCGTAACGATTGCAATCAGCATCATGCTGATGCGGATATCCGCCAGAATTGAATCGGAAAAATACCGCTGCATCACATATCCCAACCCCTGGTAGACAGATGCAGAATAGGGTATCAGAAATATAAAAATGATCACCGCCGCGAAACGTTCAATCCCGATGCTGTCATAGCGCTTACGAAAAAATTCCGCCATTGTGCTCACCTGCATGGCCTGACTGATGCGCCTCGTCCGTTCTGCAAGAAGGAGCCAGGCGAGCAACGATCCGATCACGGCATTGCCGATCCCGATCCAGGTTGCGGACAAGCCGAACTGCCAGCCAAAACGGCCGGCATAGCCGACAAAAACGACAGCGGAAAAATAAGTTGTACCATAGGAAAATGCAGATAACCAGGGACCGATTTTGCGTCCACCCAGAACATAGTCTTCAGATGTTTGAACTTTTCGATAACTGATCAGTCCGACAAGAATCATGACAAGAAGAAACAAGCCCAGAACACCATATTTAAGCATACTACCATCCTTCCCTGCCGTTTCCGGCGCTGCCTATCCATGATATCATAAAAATATTTTCCTGCAAGCGGACAAAAAGAAAACGCCCAAGACCTTACAGTCTCAAGCGTTTCGGTTGGTGCGGCCAATGGGACTTGAACCCATACGGTTGCCCACACGCCCCTCAAACGTGCGCGTCTGCCAGTTCCGCCATGGCCGCACGGCTAAACGGTCTGATCACGCAGATCAGCATTTGACATTATAAGCATCGTGTTCATCGTTTGTCAACAGAGCAATCCGGCCAAAAGCCGCTCCTTGGTTATGATGCGATTACGGCTCAGACGGTTCCGGGATTTAGTTCAATCGGTTGATGATCTGCTTCAAACACCCAGCCAAAGGCATCGAGCGTGATTGTTTTTTCACCAGTTGTTATTGTGCGAGGCTCGTCGCTTCGGTTGAGTGCAACAAAGACACTTGAAGGTCCGTCATCACCTGACCGATCCAATTCCTTCAGCAGCATCCGCTCCATGACGATACAATCCTGATGTGCCAGATGTGTGGTCAGTCTGCCGCTGCGCAGCACCAGCCAGTCCCTCCTCAGGCAGCCAAGACGGGCGACAAAAGCCTGCAGTTCTGTCTGTCCGCTGCCCCAGGGAAACGTCCGGCGGTTAAATGGGTCGCGATAACCTTCCATGCCCACCTCATCGCCATAGTAAATGACCGGACAGCCAGGATAGACCATCTGGAAAAGGATGGCCAGCCGTATTAACTTTTCTCCACGCTTTCGTTGTTCATCCGACAGGCGTAAGACCGCCTGCTGTTCGCG
>JAAYLM010000191.1 GCA_012521915.1 Oscillospiraceae bacterium
CCAATACTCCTAATCCGGATTTTGACCCCCTGAAAGAAATTGAAAAAGAAAATAAAGCTATTGAGTTGCAGCTCAATCTGCTCAGGGAAAATAACCCCCGCCTTTATAAAAGAAGGAAAAAGGAATTCGAAGCCCTGAAGTCTGAGCAGCGTGCCCGGGTTATCCAGCAGAACTACCAGCGGCTCAGCCTTTTAAAGCCAAAACAATAGGTAAGATAAATGCTGGACGTTCATCCTCGCCGCCCAACCCATCGACCAACCCGACCGACCCAACAACCACAGTACCGGAGGGATTTTTCCCGCTGCCCGCGGTGCGGCCAGAACACCCGGCCGGCCACGGCGATGAACGGCGGACCGTCGGAGAACTTTCTCGAGTGCACCGACCCGCACTGCAATACGTACATCAATACCTAAATACCTCAGGCTCACCAGGAAGCCGTACACCGCGACGCACATAGGATCATCGGCAACTTCGGAGCCTACGGCACAGGCAAGACGACGACCAGCCGGCACGAGATCATCAAGCACTTGCTGATTACACCCAATGCCAACTGCCTGATCGGGGCGAACGTTGTATCCCAGTATGAGCAGACTTTGAAACGGGAGCTGGAGAACGATATACCCCAGGCGTTCGTCAAAGCCTACTCAGCCCAGAAGCAGTTCTTCGATCTCACGAATAACGCCCGGGTTATGTACCGCCCGTTCGACGATGAGGACAAACTGCGGTCCTATAACCTGACCATGTGGGTCGGAGTTGAAGCCTCGGAGATCAGACCCGGGGCTTTTCATCAGCTCAAGACCCGCCTCCGGAACACAGCCGCCACCACTTTCCTCCGGGACCCTGCCACCGGTGAGCCTGTTATGGAATATGACGCCCGGGGCGTGGGCATACCTCAGGTTGAACACGACTGGCGCAGGGGAATTGCCGAATCGAACCCTGATTCCGGCTGGATCCGGACGGACTTGCTGCTTCCCGCCGGGGAAATCCATCAGCACGGCACCCTTTCAGAGAAATACGACCGTTCAGAAGTGGAGATCGACCCCAGTATCAGCTGCCACATCGCCTCGACCGACGTAAACAGGTACCTGCCTAAGAATTTTATCGAGGAAAACGCCCGCAACAAGCCTAAATGGTGGGTTGCCCGCTACCTTTACGGCAGTTTCACCTACGCCGAGGGCCTGGTTTACCCTTCAGCCGTCCAGTATATCGTACCGACCACGGAAATTCCCCGGGAATGGCCGCGCATGATCGCGTTTGACTACGGTTTGCACGATGACGCGGTCTTTTTGTTCGGCGCGCTGGACATGATGAAGGGCATATTGTACATTTACAGGGAGGTCCGCACCAATGACATGAACATTGACGGGCTGGCCGCCCTTTATTTCGAGAATTCCAGGGATATCCCCTCAGGCGGGCTGCTCGGGCAGCCGATTGCCGACCCGAAGAGCATCTCGAAGCGGGATTACAACAAGGATTCCCTGGGTGACCTGTTCCTGCAGAAGGGAATCAGCTTCAAGCCGGGGTATGTCTCGCTCGACGCCAGGATCTACCGCCTGAACACCTACCTCGAGGCGGGCAAGATCCGTATCATGGACTGCTGCGGCGGCCTGATCAGGGAAATCAAGAACTACAAGTTCCCTGACCGCACGCTGGACGCCAATAAGAGCTACGACAAGCCGATTGACAAGGACAATCACGCCATCAACCCGCTGGAGTGGATGGTTATGGAACTGCCGGATGACCCTCGCAATATTCTGCAGGGTGTGTATAATAAGTTTGGAAGGGATGTCAACAGCGTGCCGGAGAACAAGCGCTGGCTGCCCCACGCACTGGAGGACGATGATCCTCCGTTCCGTAATTTCGAAGAATCGGCGTTTAATATAGCGCCAATCCACACCATGTTTTAACGGGGGGTACAACATAATGACAGAAATCATTATGGCTCTGCAGATTGTTGTTGCCGGCATCACGCTGGCGCTGATGGGAACCATCCTGCTCTGCCTGATCAAAGTTCGCAAGGGCATTGACATCACAGTCAACATTCATCCGCAGAAAGATACGGAATTTATCCAGTCGCCGGTCGAGCTGCCTGACAAGGCTGAACTGGAGAAGCTTCAGCAGACGCTGGACAAGAACGAAGAGGCTCGCCAGGATACCGCCGCGTCCCTGGACAGCCTTATCGGGCAGCTTAACGAGATCATGACAGGAGGTACTGAAGATGGCCGGAACAGCTAAGTCCAACAAATTGCCGGAAGGCTTTACGC
>JAAYLM010000192.1 GCA_012521915.1 Oscillospiraceae bacterium
AGGTGGCTGCCGCAGCCATCGACGTCTTTGACCAGGAACCGAGTTATGATAAAAAACCCGGTGAACAGCAGTATAAGAATCCGTTGCTCGATCTGCCAAACTGTATTGTAACCCCGCACCTGGGTGCATCGACCCATGAAGCGAATGCCAATGTAGGCTATGCGGTTACGGATCTGGTGGCCAAAGCGCTGCAAGGCGAACTGGTCTGCGCAGTCAATATGCCGTCAGTCAGCGGCAGTCTTGCGGATCTCAAGCCTTATCTCAGCCTGTGCGAGAAACTGGGCGCCATATACTACCAGGCAGAGAGCGCGCGCATCCGGAAGGTGGAGATTGTCTATTCCGGTGAGCTTGCGGGCAAAGACACCAGCTTCCTGACTTTGTCTGTCTTAAAAGGATTTCTGTCAATCACCACCTCGGAGCGGATCAGTTATGTCAATGTCAAACAGCACCTGACCATGATGGGTGTTGAAGTTGTGGAAAGCAAGACAACCAATCTGGAAAAATATACAAACCTGGTTACCGTACGATTCCTCTCTGAAGAGAAGACGTTGTCTGTCTCAGGAACGGTGTTTGGACAGGACACCGAAGTTCTGGTTGATTTTTTTGGCTACCGCATGGATTTCGAGCTTTCGCCATTCGTGCTTGCCATGCAAAACAACGACATTCCTGGTATCATCGGCCGCGTCGGTACGCTGCTTGGACAGCAGAACATCAACATTGCAACCATGCACTGGAGCCGCAAAAAAGATAAAATGAGGGCACAGAGTTTTCTCAGCATTGATTCACCGGTCGATGAAACGACACTGGCAGCCCTGCGCTCTGTAGATGGTGTTTTACGCGTTTCCGTCCTGAATTTTTCGCATATCGACTGAAGTGATCAGCCTGGCCCGCCCTGTACCTGGATCACCAGCAGGGAGCCGGAAGAAAAGACAACTGGACCTAAAGCGCGCAACTGCTCTTCCCGGACAAGGCTGGGGCTGTCCATATCCTCCGGATCCGCCCGGAAACGGGTTCGTTCCAACGATCCGATAACGATATAGCGAATTGCATACTGCTCAATCAAGGCCAGGCGCTCCGCCTGGTCTTCTGTCGTGTAAAGCGTTGTCACATCCGTCTGGCGCGGCAGGACAAAATCGGCATAAGCATTGGGGTGCTCTTTGCTGGTGCGCCAGAGCCATTCGTGTGTTTCCCATCCCATAACGGTTGGTAGCCCGGTGAAGGCGGATATTCGGCCATAATCTGTGTAGCTTTCGCCATGTGTTTCCAGGATAACCGGGTGGCCGGGAACCTGTTCATTAAACCAGCGGATTGCTGCAACATCATCGGCCAGCGCTCCTGCCGGCTCAGCCAACAGTTGCGGGGAGGCTTTTTGCTCCAGCCTGTCCAGACCGTCCAGACCCAGATAGCGCGAACGGCTGAATGAGCCCAGCCACTGTTGGGCTGCCGGCACAGGATACCAGGCCGGGAAAAGCAACAGGATCGCCAGGACAACACCAGCCAGACGTATGATGCTGCGTTGCCGCAGGGACAGCAGACGGATTAGGGCATATGCCCATACCAGGGAGAGCAGGACATATGCCTGGTAGGTAAATTTGAACATGGTGTTTGCCCGTTTGTAATCACCGCTGTAAATATCGACCACATAAACGAGTTCGGGCAAGACCAGCAGGCAGACAGCCCAGGCAAAGAGGCTCACGGCCAGTATATCAGCCCGGGTAAAAGGCCGCAGCCAGCTGAACAGGCCATCATGACCAAAGGCTGCCTGAACTTCAGGCGGCGGAAAACATTTGGCGCGCGGCCTTATCTGCAGTATGAACAGGGCGGCGAGAAAAATGATGCCTGCAGCGAGATGGGGGCCCCAGAGCACCAGCAGCTGCCAGAAGGGTGTACTGGCAACGGTCCGCGCGATTGACTTGGCAATCGGTTCAAAGGAAAGGTTGAAAGGCAGCGCGAGGGCATGTGACAAGAAAAAGAGCCAGCTGACCTGCGCGCCGGTCAGCGTCAGCCCGTCGCCGCAGATCAAGGTCAGATAGTGGCTTATGGCTGCAGCCAGTGCAAAACCGGCCAGAGCGGCCAGCGGATGACTGAACCACAGGAAGGGGATCATGACCAAACCAACCTGCAGCAGCAAAGTCACCACGCCTGCCAGTCTGGGCGGGCGTCCATAAGCCCGGCTGTTCAGTTGAAGAAGAACCAGCGACGATGCAGCCATGTAGATTGCGAAATCCCAGTAATTGGCCATCATGAAAACAGTCAGCAGCAGGGCGGCCAGCCAAACAACAGGATCAGCAGCGAAGGCACGCCAGCGCGTCAGCATCGCCCGCAGTTCCAGACGGTGCCAGGTCGCGTCATCGCTGCCGGTCAGTTGTTCCTGAGTCGAGCGGCAGGCAGCCGCTGCCTCACACAGGCGGGGGCGGACAACCAGTGCTGTCAGCAAGATGAGCAGCATAAGGACAAAAGCCAGATTGATAACATGCGCATGCAAATCGGCAACCAGGAATGAATAGAAGGGAAATTCATGAATGGTCTTGTCTGCTGTGTCGGGATTGTAGCCGATAAATCGGGTGGCGTCCGCGAACCAATAGGCATCACCAAGGTTGATCGCCAGACCCTTTTCGGCCGCCCGTTGCAGGATGGAGCGCCCCGGGCCATGCGGACTGAAAAAGAAAGCATGCCCGTTGCCCCCTGTTGTGACCAGCAGGGCAGAAACCAGGCCACCTGACGTCCGCCAGATAGCAGGTATCTTTCTCTCATCGCGGCACAGCAGGGCGATCAGGCGGCTGCCCGCCGAGTAGGAAAGCGAGGCAGTTAGCGCGAAGGTTGTGGCCATGCCAAGATTATATGAGACTTCCGGACGGATACCGGACAAACGTGCCAGGTAGGTGTAGAGATAATGCCCGAAATAGTAATAGTTGATCGACGAACCGGAAAACCAGATATCCGGCGCTGGTAGCCAGCGAGTCCGCCACAAGCTGTTCATGAAACCAACATTCATGAATTTTTCCAGGCTGTCCAAGTCTGGCTTCAAACCGCGGGCAAAGGTCCAGAAAAGCAGAGCGCTAAGGAAAAAAGCTTCCGCCGCGACGATACGGCGGGTGAGTGATGCTTCAGCCAGTGCCTCAGACATGGCAAAGCGGTTCCGTTTGTTCACCCAGGCAGCGGCACCACTGAACAGGAGCAGCAGCCAGATGGTCCAGTTGCTGAAGGGCAGGAGATGCAGGTGGGACAAAGTCCATAAAAGGAAAGCAGGCAAAAGCAGCCCTATCCCTTTAGCCAGCAGATAACCCCGGTCTCCGTCAGGAAACAAGCGCGCGACCCAGGGCCAGGACAGCCAGCCAGGCACACTCAAGGCCAGCCACCAGACCAGTAGGTGGCTGGCATCCGGACCCAGCAGCCAGAAAGAGAGGGAAAGCAAGGGCAATAAAAGCAGCCAGAGCAGATGATGGTTCAGGTTTTCCAGCAGCTGTCTCATGGTGCTGTCCGGCAGTCCCGGCTGGTTGTGTCCAGATCGCGGCGCAGGGCATCGGCTGCGTCATACCCCAGGCGGACAGCATAGTTCATACCGCGGTCTTCCGGATAGATCTGGGCCATGCCGGCGAGTTTGATCAGGGGTGCAGGGGTATCTATCCCGGGCATCTGCCCGGAATACGCCCGGACGATGACCGGCTGCGCGTAATGGGTTCGCTTGAGGCGCCAGTCAATGACGTCCGCTGTGCTGAAATGAGGAAACAGGCGGTTGAGTCCCTGGACGAACTGGCGAAAAACAGCGCCATCTGGTTCGGACCATAACGGATCCGTGATGTCCAGATAGCGTGACAGGTAGACAACGTGGCCGCCGTATCGTTCCGAGCTGACCAGGTTTGTGTGCTCAATGACCACCACAAATGGCAGGTCGTCACAGACGGTTGTCCAGTAGTAGGGTGAAAGCGGCTGACGAAGGCGCAAAATCAGGCACAGATCCCCTTTGTACTGCAGGTGATTAAGTTTGCGGCTGTATGTATCAGGCCAGTTCAAAGACGTTGACATGCCGGCAAACTGTCGTCCGGAGACCGTGGCGACAAGCGCGTCGCAGGCGAAGTTGACGGTCTGGCAGTTTTCGAGGATGCAGGACACACGGTAGCCTTGGCCTTGTTCGCTGTTACTGATGTTCATGACCGTGTGACCTGTCAGCAGGCGACCGCCCATCTGGCATATCCGGCTGGTCAATGTGTCGATCAGCAAGCCGAAGCTGCCATCCATATAGCCGAGTTTTTCTGACCCGGCGTCTTTATCCCGGGAATGGCCGCGCAGCTTGAATTTATTCCAGATCCAGACAGCTGAAACCTCTTCCGCATCCTTGTCGAACTTTGCCCTCAACAGGGGGCGCCAGATGCGTTCATAGGCCTCCCGGCCGCTGTTGCGCAGCAGCCATTGGGCTGCGGTTTCCTTTTCCAGCTGCTTCCAGTCCTGTACCTTGGCTGCTTTCAGTACAGTCAGGCCGGTGCGGAGACGCTGATGAAGCGGGATCGGCGTAAAACGCAAAAGGTCCAGCGGTGTGGAAAATGGATAAAGCCGCCGTCCCGTGTAGAGCGCGTCACGCGGTTTGTACCATTTGAGACGATTCTGCAGACCCAGTTCCGCAAGCAGCCTGATCAGTTCCTGATCATGTGTGAACACATGGTGGTAGATATATTCGATACGGTCTTTTCCCATAGGGAAAGAAGAAATCATGCCACCTGGCTGCAGCGCTGACTCCAGGACGACAACAGTGTGGCCTGTGGACAACAGGGCATATGCTGTTACCAGACCGGTCAGGCCTGCTCCGATAATGGCGATTTGCTTTTTTGACGGCTGGTCAGACATGGTGCTTTGAGCTCCGGCTGATGCCATTAGCGGATGCGGCGGCATTCCAGGTAATAACGTTTTTCATATGCTTCTCCCATGGAAAAGGTTTTACGGGGCAAAATACCGTCACGGACGATGCAGGGGAATAGGTCATGCTTGCTCATGGCCGGCAGCAGCAGGCCAATGAAGCCCGCATCGGCAAGGCGTTTGACCTCATCAATGCCATGGATATAGTCGATTTGCACTTGCTCCCGGTCAGCCAGATGGTCAAGGAATGGCTGCAGTACGGCAACCGGCAGCTTCCCGGCAGGAACGGGCAGTGGCAGTTGCCCTTCATGGCAGCGGCTGAGCATCGGCAGGAGGACTTCTGTTGTCTCAGCAGCAGAGCTTTGCTGATCAAGGTGTTCCGGATGACTGCCAAACCAGCGGTGAGCCGCGTTCATCAACGCTTCCGCAGAAAGTCCGGACAACACCCGGTGGATGGGTTCGAAATTCAGGCCGGCGTCATGCAGGTTGAGGACTTCAACGAGCGCGTAACGGGCGGGGTGATCAGCAGGAACGTGGCTGCGCAAGGCCAGCCAGTGTTCACGGGCGGTCGCCAGGGAATGGTTGCCATCGCCTACGGCCATCAGCAGCCCATGGCGCAGCAGACTGTCCAGTCGGTTCAAGGCTTGCAGCGCCTTGTTCAGCTGTGGGGCTCCCTCAGGGAAAAACCAGCCTTTGACGGAGCCGCCCTGCTGCATCAACAGGGTGTCATAGATTGGTTCAGTACCGGTCTTTTGCACCTGTTCATATAAAGGTTCAATGACAGTTTGTTGCGGATCGTCAATCAACAGCTGCACATGCGGCAGCTCAAGCGGGGCGTCGCGCCGGACGGCTGCCCGCGGCGGAATGCGGGATACGACCGTCCCTTCTGTTGCGCGGACCAGCTGGCGGCTTCCCGGTGTAAAGTCATAGCACTCCAGATCGATGGCCAGCAGCAGGCCCAGCCGTCTGGGGTGATCCGGCGTAGCCCGGTCCACCAGGATGCATCCTGGATCCAGCTGCCGCAGCAGACCGGCCTCCAGATAACCGGCCATTGTCTGATTGATGCTCTGTATCCGCTTGGACAACGGTATGTCATCCGGATGCTCCAGATAGTACTCCGGCAGAATCAGGTGGTAAGCTGATGGGAATGCAGAGGTTATGCTGGCGGTCTCCTGCCAGTATTCAAGGCTGGCCGTGTGCTGATCACAGGCAATAACCGACCAGTGATACAGGTCGATGGTCGGATGTGGCAGCATGATTTGAGGGATCATTAGGCCAGAGGGCGTGCCCGGGCCGGAAAAATAGTCACACTGTTCAGGCGTGGCTGTTGACATAGGGCAATTCCTTTCAAAAAAAAACAAGCTGTCCTGCGCAGCAGGGAAAGTCAATACTCGTTTTTTTATTCTATCACAGAATGATGGAAGCCGCACCGCTGATTCCTGAAAAGATGTCCGCCAGATCGTTGAGAAGGAAGCTGGTTGAGGGGTTTACTTGTCCATTGGGCGAATTTCGTGTAAGATGCGAGTAATAAACAACTTCCCCACCCTGTACAGCAGGCCGTTTTTTCTGGCGATGCAATTCCCCAAAGCTGAAAAGCTTGCTGCGCGGCCAGAAAGCCTGTACCGCAGGGATGATACCGAAAAGCCTGGGGGATGTGTGTAAGTAACCCGCGAAGGAGTGCCTGTTGCATGCAACCAGAAAGTTTGAACACCATTCGTGAGAAGTTTCTCACTTTTTTTGAATCAAAAGAGCATTTGCGTCTGCCCAGCTTTTCGCTGGTGCCACGCAACGACCCTTCTATTTTGCTGATCAATGCCGGTATGACCCCGTTGAAACCTTATTTTACGGGACAGGAACAGCCGCCGGCACCACGTGTGACAACCTGCCAGAAATGCATTCGTACACCGGATATCGAGCGGGTGGGCAAAACTTCGCGGCATGGCACTTATTTTGAGATGCTGGGCAATTTTTCCTTTGGTGATTATTTTAAGAAAGAAATCATTCCCTGGGCATGGACTTTTTGCACGGATGTTCTGGAAATGCCGGCTGATCGCCTTCATGTGTCGGTTTACCTGGATGATGATGAAGCATATGAGATCTGGCGTCAGGATGTCGGGCTTCCTGACGGCCGTATTAACCGCATGGGCAAGGAAGATAATTTCTGGGAGCATGGTACCGGTCCGTGTGGCCCTTGTTCTGAAATCTATTTCGATCGTGGTCCGGCCTATGGCTGTGGCCGGGCAGATTGCAAGGTCGGCTGCGACTGTGACCGTTTCGTTGAGTTCTGGAACCTGGTCTTTACCCAGTTCAACAAAGAAGAAGACGGAACCTATACACCGCTGGCCAGAAAAAACATTGATACCGGTGCGGGTCTGGAGCGCCTGGCCTGCATCATGCAGAATGTGGACAATCTATTTGAGGTTGACACCATACGGGCGATCCTTGACCACGCATGCAGGTTGACCGGTGTCAGCTACGGAAAAGATGAAAAAACGGATACCGCCATTCGCGTGATCACCGATCACATACGCAGCACAACCATGATGATCAGCGATGGCATCCTGCCCTCAAATGAGGGGCGCGGCTATGTGCTGCGCCGCCTGCTGCGCCGGGCAGCGCGTTACGGTCGGCTGCTGGGCCTTGAACAGCCTTTTTTGCATACGCTGGTTGAGACCGTTGTTCACGAGTCGGCTGGTGCCTATCCAGAGCTGACAGCGCGGGGAACCCACATTGCCAGGATGATACAGCGAGAAGAAGAGCGTTTTGCCGAAACCATCCAGCAGGGCAGCATGATTCTTGATGAGATGATATCCGCAGCCAGGTCGTCCGGTCAGGTGCAGCTTGAAGGCAGCGCCGTGTTCCGTTTGCATGACACTTATGGTTTCCCGCTGGATCTGACTCGTGAGATCGCCGCTGAGCAAGGTTTGTCTGTCGATGAAAGCGGATTCCAACAAGAGATGGCCCACCAGAAAGAAACCGCCCGGCAGGCCTTGCAGGCTAAAGCTGGTTCAGCATGGGACCAGAACGCGCTGCCCGCGGAGATTGATCGCAGCAAAGCCACTGTATTCAGCGGTTATGATACCCTTTCAGACCACGGTACGGTTCTGTATCTGCTGGTCAACGACAAGGATCAGCCAGGTGCCCGGCTGGTCAGTGAGGCAGAGGCCGGGTCTGTCGTGACCGTCATTACGGATAAAACACCATTTTATGCGGCCTCAGGCGGCCAGACCGGTGACATAGGCAGCATCCGTGGCGATCAACTTCGCCTTTCGGTCCAGGATACAACCAAAAGCGCCGAGGGCATCTGGCTGCATCTGTCGATGGTCGAAGAAGGGGTTGTCCGAGTCGGGGATGACGTTATCCTGGATGTGGACGCGGCGACACGACTGGCGGCAGCGCGCAACCATACGGTGACCCATCTGCTGCATAAAGCTTTGCGCCTGGTTGTCGGCGACCATGTAACCCAGGCTGGCTCAGCCGTGGCACCGGACCGCTTTCGTTTTGACTTCAACCATTTTCAGCCCTTGGACGCTGCTGAAAAAGAAAAAGTCGAGCATTTGGTTAACCTGGCCATATTACGCAATGAGCCAGTCGCG
>JAAYLM010000193.1 GCA_012521915.1 Oscillospiraceae bacterium
CCTGGAATGCCATGACCAGGCCGAACATCGGCAGGTAGTGAAACACGAAAAGTGCAGCCACTGCCGGGAATGCCATCAAATACAAGTAACGGTTCAGCAGCCATTCTTTGATGAGTCTGCGTCGGATACGGTAACCAATACCATGGGTTGCTTGCTTGCTTTCTGCCACAATTTCACCTCATAACATTTTCAATTATTGTTCTGTTTTTGACCAATATCCGGAAGTCGACTAAAGATGCACTCAGAAGACAAGTCAATCGATGAAGTCATTCTAGCAACCTTTTTCCGATATAGAAATAGTAAAAATTAAAGAAATATAGTAAATAATAATAAAGATTGTGCGATATGACAAGAAAACACCTTTTTATCGTCAGTAAATACAGTCATATAAACAAGTGCTGTGCATAAATTCCCAAACATGGTATAATGAAATGTACAGAAAAAGCGATTAGGATATTCTTTTGAATATCCTTTTAACAAATAGCAGGGAGTGAACACGAAATAAATGAGAGCGCTGATTGTTGATGACGATCGGTTTGTCCGCAGTGGCCTAAGGCGAACGATCGACTGGAATACACTTGGCTTTTCCGAGGTGCTGGAGGCCTACAATGGTGTAGCCGCGCTGCGGATTATAAGGCAGAAAAACCCTGAACTGGTTATCACCGATATTTTAATGCCGGTTATGGACGGCATTGAGCTTTGCCAGAAGATTCGCGAAGAAAAGTCGAAGTGCGCTATTATCATGTTAAGCGCTTATAATGATTTTGAGTACGCTCGTTCTGCCATGCAATACCAGGTAAGCGACTATTTTTTGAAGCCGTTAACGGATGAAACGCTCAGCGCCTTGCATGAGCGGATCAACCAGGTCAGACAGCGGATCATGATGGACTATTCACACCTGCACAGTCTTTATCATCTGCAGACACATGTAAAAAACCTGGAAGGCGTTATCAAGTCAAGGCAAGCCGGAGATCTTGAACCTGTTTTGACCGCTCTGTTCACTGATCTAGATGCCATGGATCCGCATATCTGCAGGGATATCAGTGCCTATGTCGTTGGTTTTCTCCAGCACACCCTGCAGGAAATGGGATGCGAGACAAAATTGACTGAAGAGAAGCGACAACAACTGATCAGAGGCATGCTGACCTGCCAAACCAATCGTCAGGTTTTCCAGTATACGCTGCAGGTCTGCAAAGAAACCCTTGAGGCGTTGTCTCCACCGGCCAACAGCATCCTCTGGGCGGAAAAAATAAAAGCCTATGTTCGGCAGCATTATGCCGACAGTAACCTGAACATCAAATCTTTGTCCCAGGCATTTCACCTTGTCGCGCCCTATGTCGGATCACTTTTCAAAGAGGCTGAAGGTATCAGTTTGAATGAGTACATCAATCAGTACAGAATGGAAGTTGCCTGCGAGCTTCTGATGAATCCCGTCATTCACATTTATGAGGTTGGCAGCCAGGTCGGTATTCCTGATCCGAATTATTTCACAAAATGCTTCAGGAAATTTAAAGGGCTGTCGCCGAAAGAATATCGCACACATCAGCTGCGTGGCGATGATTCAGCGCCTGCCCCCTGGTTGGAATCTGATGCGTCCGGATCATAAGCATCAAACATTAAAAGGGAAGACCGGTAACCGGCTGAAAAAAGACAGGCGTTTTTTTACACTGACATTACGGAGCCGTTTGTTTTTAGCCATCACCTTTTCATATATGTTCCTGATGCTTTTTTTTGTCTACTACGCCTCCCATCATGTCTCCAACATCTTAATCCGCAGTTTTGAAGACAAACAGCAAAGCAGGCTGGAACAGAGTATCAATGCTTTTGAGCAGGTTATCAAGGAGCTTGACCGGGTGACCTTATATCTGTCGGGTGACAGAAATTTAGCCAATCTGCTTATATCAGAACCCCAGGAACGCTTCGAGTCACTACAACTGGCACGTCGTATCAGTGAAAGTGTCAGCAATCACACCAGCTATACGAGCCTGTCCAGTCATGTGCCTTTTGTAACGGTTTTCTATCTGGATGAGCTCTATGAGAATGCTGCTCCGCTATCAAGCTTCAGCCTTCTGGTATCGGTTGAAAGAGTTCATTCCGATACTCAGGTATACAACAGCAGCGCAGTCCGCGACCATTACTGGTATCAGACCGCGCTGAAAGCCCGTGTGCAAGTGCGCCATTTTATCGATCCTGAGCTACCGGACTATGTCATGTTCACGAAATTGGTAAAAAATGCTGATCTGGGCGCGGTTTCTGAAGATAATGTGGCCGGCGTTGTTGTCTTTGCCGTGCATAAAAGCGAAATTGCGAAGATCCTGGCTATGGCCGGCACCACACATCATACAAACATCATGTTGATTGACCATGCAGAACAGTTGCTGGCTGCCCATCTACCTGATGCAGAAACCATACCAGAGCAATTACCGCGTTCCTATAAATCCCTGCGTGCCATTCATGAAAACGGGGTTTTTACAAATCTGAATATTGATGGTATAGATTGCCTGGGTGTCAAGTATAATGTGATGAACCAGTGGGAACTTCTCGCATCAGTGCGTATCAGCGAGATCACACAGCAGTTGCATAACCTGACCATCTGGCTTTCTGTTGTGGTCGCGGTTTCCCTGCTGTTGGTCTTTTTGATCGCGGCTTTCCTGGCCAGTTATTTTTCCCGGCCGATCCAGCACCTGTCACAGGTGATGCAGCAGCTTAACAACGAAGAAGAGATGAAGACCTTGCCGATCAACATGCGCAGTCGCGATGAAGTTTACAATTTATATACCAGTTATAATGCTATGATCAACAGGATTCATCAGCTGATGGCAGATGTCAAAGATCGCGCGGAGCAGCAAAAAATGGCTGAATTCAGGGCTCTGCAGGCCCAAATTAACCCGCATTTCCTCTATAACACCCTTGATACGATCAACTGGATCGCCAGAGACGCCGGTCAAAAGGAGATCACCACGATGGTGACGGCCATGGTGGCAATCATGCGCTATAGCCTCCGCGATCCTGAAAGTCTGGTCACGCTGGAGGATGAGATCCAGTATTTGCGTGAATACTGGCAGATTCAACAGATCAGATATCAAGATCAGTTTGTGTTATCGATTCAGGTACCGGAGCAGCTACGGTCCTACTTGCTGCCCAAAATGAGCTTGCAGCCTCTGATTGAGAATGCCTTGAACTACGCCGACTCTAATGATGAAAAAATTACCATAGATGTCATGGCAGAGGATTTGGGTGACGATATCCTGCTGACGGTAACAGATTCAGGTCGATCCGTTGATGTCGATAAAATCAATCGCTATCTCCATTATGAAGAGACCATCAAAAGTAAAAGCACAGGGCTTGGTATCCGCAATGTTAATGAGCGGATCAAAATGACCTTTGGGCCGCAATACGGCTTATCCTATCAACTTGGCAAACTTGGCTTGCAGGCACGCCTGCTGATCGGCAAATCCTAGATGCAGGGCGATCAGCCTGTCCAGTGATGATCAAAAAGCCATGTGACAGGTCGAACCGGACTGGTCAGTTGTTATTTTGTAGATATGGTCACCTGCTCTTTCAAATGAACCACCACTTATCCTTTGGGGCTGTTGTATGGCATAAACCAAATAACTGCTGCCGGGTTTGATGGGATTGAAGCTCAGCCTGCTCTGATCGCAGGACTGCTTGATTTCCGGGCAAAGACAACAGTCGGTGCCAATCACCACAGCGGAGGCTTCTGGCGTTATAAACAGCAGGCGGACCGCGTGCGGTTCCACCCATTCACTGAATTGCCCGGCCTGGACACCGTGATAAGTGCCTCGCCAGAAGTCATAAACGTGTCCACGGTCAATGGCGATGGACATCTGCTTTTCTTTGTCGGACCAGTTGATTAAAGCGACAATGCGCATGCTGCCGTATAAACCAAACTCCAGGATGCCCGGACAGTCCTGCTCCAGGATGTCGAGAGGGATGGCCGCCCGTGTATTGATGGGGAACAGCCTGGCCAGCAGGTCAATCTGTTTATCGGTCAAGAGTGGCATTTTATCAGACAACATAACCAGGCCGCCGGAAGCAGCCATGACCGTCATATAGGTTTCTATTTCGGTGTCATTACGAACACACAACCGCATGCAGCGCTCGTCTTCATTTTCTTTCTTGCGAATGATCAGGCAGTCAGCATCGTTCAGATAAGCGTTCTGGTGAAAATAATAGCGTTTGAGTACTCTGTTGCAAACCTCTTTCAAGGCTGTCCAGTCAGCACCGATGTCCACGCTGATACGCATGCCGTCCACCAGACCAACAGCAGGCGCAAGCGGGCTGGTGCAGGCTAGAATGAAGGTGTCGGCGGTGGCACCTGCCCGGATCGCCTGGAAACCAGCTCTTAAAGCTTGCAAAGTGGAGGTGTTTGCCTGATGTCGTTGGCCCGGTAACAAGACACTGATCACATAGTCCAGCTTAATGTACCTGAAACCCCAGTCACGGGAGAGACGCGCGATCACTTGACGGAGATAAGCTGCAGCTCCCGGATGGGTTGTGTCCAGCGCGTAACTGTCGCCGGTCATGCCGATTCTCTGTGGCTCCCCTTTATTGTTCTGGACCAGGTATTCAGGATGTTCATGGAAAAGGCGTGACTGGCCGCTGACCAGAAACGGGCACAGCCAGATTCCAGGCAGATACCCTTCAGCTTTGATGGATGCGGCTATGTTCTTCATTTTTCGTGAGAATTGATCATTCTCCATCCAATCGCCGCTGTGATCATACCAGCCATCGTCAATCTGGATATACTGAACCGGCAGTTTCCGGCGCTGATCAGCAAGCACTTTCAGATTCAAGGCTATTTCATCCTGATCAATATTCATCAGGTAATAGTACCAGGTGCACCAACCGGTCGGTATTTCCGGCAGCCTGTCCACTTTGCCATAAGATCCTAAAAAAGTTCCATAAGCCTGCAGTCCTTCATTGGCATCATCATAACAGCCAATAAAGAACCAGTCGCTGCTTAGCTGATCACCAGGATTGAGCGATCGATTCTCGAGCAGTTGCGCGGCACACAGCCGTCCTGCCTGATTCAGCGACAGCTCATTAAAATACATTTCGGCGGATACGAATCCAAAAAGACCATGTGCCTCAGCCTGATCGCGGGCAACAATCAAATCAGTCCCTTTGACGGATTGTTCAGGAATAAGCTGCACCGTGCGGACGGGATTACTCATGGTTGTCGGAAGTCTGAAAGGGCTTTCATCGATCTCGTTATACAGACAGCGGTCAATGGAAGTATGCCACGCACCCCGGACAACCTGGAAATAACTTAGCCTGGTCAATTCTTCACTGGTCGTGTTGGTGAATCGGGCGCGCAGAAAAAGACCCTTGTCAGCAGATTTTGTTTCAATCTGATAATTATCACAACCATAAACCCACGTTGATTCCGCTGTCTGTCTGGCTGTCCAGAAGCCTTCTGCAGGTATCGGGTCATGTGTATAGGTGCGGCTGAAGGCCGTGACCTGACAGTGGATGCCGGTCATAAGCTGTCGACCGTCATTGGCAATAAGGACGAAATTATGATCTGGTGTAAGAATCAGTTTCATTTCAGTATGATTCACCTTTCTGAACTCGCATGCTGCTTTTGGGTAGGAAAAACAAAGAGCAGGTATCGGCCGGTATCCCTGGTCTGACGATCTTGCTGCTGCCTATGGGCTGTATGTACTTGGCAGAACCCGGCTTTTCAGGCTTTACGGAGGTTGCGCCAGTCTTCATCCAGACCCAGTCCGCGCAAATCGGCAATCTGGTTTGCTTGTTCAGCTTCGTACAGTCGCCAGATCACCCGCAGGCCCTGCAGGCTGGAGGGTCCATCCGTCATTGGTGTCTTGCCATCGCGGATACATTCCAGAAAATGACGCGTCTCATACTGGGTCTTCTTCGACGAATCGTCTTCTTTCATCAGGATGGTTGTACGGGATGCGGTGTCCAGATTTGCTTTTTCATCGACGATATGCGTATGGGCATACAGCGTTCTGTCTGTCAGGTTGTATTCCAGCATCCCGCCGGTACAGTGGATATGGAAGCTGTAACCCAGTTTGGTTCCTCTGGCGCCCCAGGTTCCGAAATGATAACCCATCGCACCGTTGGCAAAGGTGATGGTCGCGTTGCTGGTGCCTTCCTTTTCCATCCAGGGTGTTCCCAGGTTGGTACCCAGGTGAATGCCTCGTACAGGCTGGCCCAGGAACCAGAGCAGCAGATCGACATAGTGGCAGCCATGGCTGAAAAATTGGCCGCCGCCCAGGCGATTGGCGGAAAGTGCCCAGTGACCTGATGGATATTTAGTAAACTGCTCTGTCCAGATCGACATCTGAAAGACATCCCCATAAGTCTTGTTATCGACCAGTTCTTTCATTTTCAAAATGACCGGCCAGTAACGCACTGGGTAGGCTGTCATCAGGACAAGATGCCTTTTTTCGGCTTCATCAATCAGTTGCAGGCATTCTTCTTCGGTGTTTGCCATAGGCTTTTCCATAAGGACATGTTTGCCTGCCTGCAAAAAGAACATTCCGGCCGGGTGGTGCAGATCGTGGGGGAGTGAGATAAGGACAGCATCGACCAGATCGGCCATTTCATGATAATCCTGAACAACATGCTGGACGTTAAGAGCTGCCGCTGCTTTTTGCGCACGTTCCAATACAATATCGCAGACGACGGTCAGTTCCATGATATCCGACAACTCGGCAAGTCCATTCTGATGACTTCCGCCCATGCCGCCGCAACCCAGTAAACCCATACGTATTTTTTGCATTGTTCCAACCTCCATGTTCAGATCTGTCCAATGGCTGTGAGCAGCGAAAGCGCCACAGACGGACAGCTGTTATCTGCTTTGATGATACCGCGATACCAGAGGCTTGAACAGCCCTCTCCTGAGGTCATGCCGTCTGAAGAACGGATTCGATTTACCGTTGTTGACATATGCCCTTTAAAACGGCTAAAATACAGTAGCCTGGCGTAAGGCTAGTTGATTTGAACGAAAAAGAGTGTGATCACTCGCCGGCGATCATTTTCAATAGTTACAAGGCGGTACAATGATCGAATTAAGTACATTCACCTGGATATCGATTTTTGCTTTAAGTGCCATGCTGGTCAATGCGGCGGGGATCTGGTTTGTTTACCGCCATCAGCAATGGGCTAAACAGTCTAAAGAATACTTCATGTGCTTTGCGGCCGGCATCCTGATCGCGTCTCCGCTTATTATTGCCTTTCCCCAAGCCATTGCGCAAAACACACATGCTGGATTAGCCGCTCTGGCCGGCTTCATCTACATGTTTTTCAGTAATAAACTGATCAAATATAAAACGAAACAGAATGAACTTGCTTTCGGCATCACGGCACTGCAGGGAATCGGTATCCACTCTTTTATTGACGGGATCATCTATTCTGTCACTTTCAGCGCCAGCACAGCCGTTGGCCTGCTGGCGGGCGTTGGCCTTGTTGTCCATGAGTTTGCCGAAGGGATCATTACTTACTCGTTTCTGATCAAAGGAGGCGTGAGCGCACGAAAAGCTTTCATTTTCGCCATGCTTGTCGCTTCATTGACCACACCTTTAGGGGCATTTATCGCTTATCCGATCATGATAAACATCAGCAAATCCTTATTGGGCCTTCTACTGGGATTCGTTGTTGGTGTTCTGATCTATGTTTCATCATCCCATCTGCTTCCGGAAGCACGTGTCAATGAAAAACACCACTCTTACCTGGCTTTTATCACAGGTGTCGCGTTTTCTCTTCTTCTGCTGCTGATTAACAAATAACACAACTTGCATCGCCTTACAGCCAGTTGACTTATCCGGCTCCACTGTCTGGAATTCACGCGGTTGTGCCGCTTTGCCTGCGAAAACGCGCAGGTTCACAAAGAGAGCAGGCCTTGCTACAATGATAAAGGCAACCCAGAAACAGCGGCTTTTACGAAAACGTATGACAGATGGGGTGATACCATGAAACGATTCATAACAAAAAGCTTATTGGTGCTGGCGGTCTGCTGTTGTATTGCTGTTACGGGTTGCGGCGGTCAGGCGCTCTCAACTGATTTTTCTGAAGAAGCTGTCAGGCAGGCCGCGGAAGATGTGATCAGCCTGATCAATACCCAGGATCGGGAAGGCCTCAGACAAATCTGCACGGTTCAGATGAAAAATGCCCTGACAGATGATGTGTTCGACGAGATATTCACGACGATTGCCGAAGGCGGGCGTTTTGTTTCTATCCAGGACATGCACCTCTCCGGCGCTTCAGATTCGTCCAGCGGCGAAGACTTCGCGGTCGTAGTGGCCAAAGCCGAATATGAGATCAAACGGTTTGTCTATACCATCTCATTTACCCGGCAAATGAAACTGGCGGGTCTGTATTACCGCTGAAGCGAATGGAGCAGACTATGGACAGTCGCCTGATTCAAACAGGATGGATGATCCCTTCTGAGTCATATTGCGATGATCATATGGGCTTTGCGGTCCTGCTTGTCAAAGAAACATGGTCAGGGTAGGATAGAAACATAGATAAAATCTGCCTGAGCAGATACAGGCAAGGCAGATCAAGAGGAGGCAATGCATATGGCCAAACGCAATTTCAGCATGCAGGCTTACTGGGACAGCATAGCAGATAGCTGGCAACCGCGTCTTTCTTTTGCCAAAAAGCCGGATCAGGATTGGCAGCTCTGGCATCAGGAAAGTCTGGAAAAGCTTTATGACTTGATGGGCGACTGGCCTGAACCGGTCGATCTGAATCCGGAAATCGCGTATAGCGTTACGGATGGTGATCTGATACGGGAACGGATTATCCTGGATACTGAAGCGGGCATGTCCATTCCCTGCCTGCTCATGAAACCCCTGAATATGCCTGAAGACCGTAAGCAGGCCGCTATTCTTTGCAGCCATGGCCATGGGCGCTTTGGTAAAGATCCGGTAGCCGGCATCCGTTCCTCTCCGGCTCATGTCGCGGATATTGAGCTGATGAACTACAACTATGCCGAGCAGATGGCCAGAGCCGGATTTCTCACACTGGCTCCGGATCTTCGGGTTTTTGGTGAACGACGTGATGGTGAAAACCCATTTCCCGGACGCGATCCCTGTAATGTGAACTATGTCAAAGGGTCGATTCTGGGGCTTTATCCTTTAACACTCAATGTCTGGGATATGATGCGCTGTGTCGATTATCTCCAGACCCGTCCGGAGGTTGATCCGCAGCGGATCGGTATGATGGGCCTCAGTCAGGGCGGTACGATGACGACTTTTACAACAGCCCTGGAGCCACGCATCAAGGCTGCAGACATTATCGGTTATGTGAACTCCTGGAGCGGTTTTGGCATTCATCGGGCCAATTTCTGCGGATCGCAGGTGGTGCCGCAGATTTACCGCTATCTGGACACCCAGGATATCGCCGGTTTAATCGCACCGCGTCCGCTGCTGATTGAGATGGGCATTTACGATGACTGTTTCTACATTCAGGATCAGGTGACTGGTTTCGGCGATGTACAAAAAATCTATCAGGCGGCAGGCGCTGACACGGACCTGTGGCAGGATATCCATCCCGGTCCACATGCGTTTGCAGGCAACAAGGCTTTTGACTTCTTTAAGCGTTATCTTTGATCGTGATAGATTCGATAGGGAAAAACGTGGTTAAAAAGACAGGAGGCATAACTTTTGGCGACCATTACGATTGGAAAGACAGATTTGCAGGTGGAACAGAACGGTTTCGGGGCGTTGCCTATTCAACGCATCTCCCAGGAAGAAGCAGTAAATCTGTTGAAACTGGCATATGAAGGCGGAATCAATTTTTATGACACTGCCCGGGGTTATACAGACAGTGAGGAGAAGATCGGCCGGGCTTTCCGGGGCTTACGCGAAAAAATTGTTATCGCGACCAAGACACCGGCCCGTAACACCGAGGATTTCTGGAAAGATCTGGAAACCAGCCTGCGTCTGCTGCAGACAGATTATATTGATTTATATCAATTTCACAATCCGCCCTTTCTCCCGGTTCCAGGTGAAGAGAGCGGACTATATGAGGCCATGCAGCAGGCAAAGAAACAAGGGAAAATACGCTATATCGGCTTGACCAACCATCGACTGGACATAGCGCATCAGGCGGTCTCTTCACAGTGTTATGATACGCTGCAGTTTCCTTTCAGTTATCTCAGCGGTGAGCAGGAAGCCAAACTGGTTGATGCCTGCCGCGATAAAGGCATGGGCTTTATCGCCATGAAAGCGCTTTCGGGCGGGCTGATCACAAATGCCGCAGCCGCCTGTGCCTGGTTGACACGTTATGAACATGTCCTACCCATCTGGGGTATACAGCGCACGTCTGAACTGGCCGATATTCTTGCCTGCATCAGCAACCCGCCGCAGTTGAACGAGGCGTTCCAAGCGGTCATTTCTGCTGACAGACAGGAACTGACCGGTGCATTCTGCCGCGCTTGCGGCTATTGTATGCCGTGTCCTCAGGGTATCGAAATCAGTACCTGTGCACGGATGTCCCTGTTGCTGCGACGGGCACCGTCGGCCAATTTTCTTGGTGCGTCAGGCCAGCAGAAAATGCGGCAGATTGAGCTTTGCACGGAATGCGGACAGTGCTCGGCAAAATGTCACTATGACCTTGACACTCCTGCGCTGTTGCGCAGAAACTACCAGGATTACATGGAGGTTCTTGCCGGCAAAGCCCTATAGCACAACCATCACATCACGGTACTGATGTTGTCGGATTATTCCAGATCAAACAGCCGGATCGCGTTTTCGCGGGCGATCTTCTCAAAGGTCGTCTTGCTGATCTTGTTGGTGTCACGCCAGCGGATCATCAGATCCGGCAAAGGCACGGGCATTGTTGGGAAACTCATATCTGTGCCAAAGAAGAGCCTGTCCTGGAATTCTTCCATAAACTGCGGCCCGTATTGCTCATCTCGGGCGAAAGCGTTGTATGCGGTAAAATCAGACAGGTCACCGTGCAGATTGGGGTAGCGGCGCATCAGTTTGGGAACGACGCCTTCCTGAACCGGACCGGTTGGCAGCCTGCCGATTTGCTCTCCCTTAAGATTAAACAGAAAACTGCGTTCTCCCGGTGTTTCCAACCGGCTGATTTCTGACCAGAAAACAGGTCCGTGGCCAAAGAGAATCAAATCAGGGAAGCGTTGCAGGGTGTGTTCAAGCTGCGGCAGGCCAGGGTCATCATAGAGGCCGAAATCGCCGGTGAGCTGGTCAGAACCATCGAAAATAACCGGAAGGCCGACAGCTTCGGCATGCATCAGCAGATTCTGGACCAGAGGATCCATTAAGGGCAGATTTGGCATGACTTCTCCGACACCTTTACAGCCTTGCTGTTTATAATATGAGAGAATTTTGCCCAGTGGCGCGTTTGGCGAATTTGTCAACACCCGCGGATCAATATTGCAGAAGGGAATCAGCCGATCGGGATGCTGCCTGGCCATTTCCAGAATATCTTCATTACTCTGGGGGAAATAGATTTCCGGACTGACGATAGGCAGGATAATGCCCTTTTCGATACCCAGGGCATCATAGCGGGCGATGAGTTCCTCGGCTGAACAGAAGCCGTTTAGGCCGGGAACCGGAATGCGATAGGCATGGGCATGAATGTCAATGAACATGGGGGATCTCCTGTTCTGCAGCCTTGCGCTGCTCGACCATTTTTGTTGACAGCCGCACCTGGGCAGCCGGTCATTCCAAAGAGGGTAGCCTAATCTGGTGAAACAGCCTGACGGCACCAGTAGGCAAACGCTTGTTCAAACCATTCTTCCGGATGCTGATCGATCCGGGGAAAAACAACCCGGAAGAAATCATCGGCCGTAAAACTGGTGAAAACGGACTGGCCGCAAGTCGCATAGCGGATCAGATCATGCTGTTTCAGCAAGGCATCTGTTTTTTCAGAATCCAGATATGGCCAGAGCCCCGGGACATTGTGCCGCCGGATCATGGCCATAGCATGACAGCGTTTCTGGTGGTCATCAATCTGCTGCAGCAGCTTTTCCACAAGGCAATGCTCAACAAAGTGTTTGAACGTATTGTAGCGTGTCTCTACACCCATAAAACAGATGTGCGCGCCATACAGGTACATTTTCTGCCAGGGTGATGACCAGGAAAAAGCGTAGTCGCCGAATGGCCCCATACGTGGACCGTAAGCGGTGTGTTCATGGGTCAGTTCATGTGCCAGGTGTCCCCAGGCAGCAACAGAATGTGTTGCCTGGTTACTGCGCAATACATCCGGACGTTTACGGAATGTCTCTGTGATCAACCCGACATCAGAGGGTGAGTTCACCGGATCCCAGTTTTCATAGGCATGGGCGAAATCGCGCTGGACCAGCGTGGGAAAGACAACAGTCCCCTCGCTGGTGACGACCTCCTGGGCGGCTTGGATAACCGTTTCCGGGCCGCCTGCCACATAGCCGAATTTTTTCAAAGAAGAATGGATGAGCAGTATATGGCCTGCCTTGATGCCAACTGCCCTTAAAGCTGCTGCAATGTCTGCTTGTGTGACCACCGGCCTATCTGCCGCTTCCGGGGATAAGGTCGTCTGTGCCTGAGCCATGATAACACCTGCTCACTTATGAATTCATGCCGCTCATTAATCTTGATTTTGCTCATTATATCATGAAAATACACCATCGGACTGTAGAAATTAGCCTGAAGACCACTCAGAAGCCGACGTTTCACAACCATTAATCGGTGAAGACAATCCTTTGCATGATTTGCTGCAAATTACAGAAAACTGATTGACGCTTATCTTGAGATCAGATAGACTGAGAGGTGGCTTTCCCGTGTGATTGTCCGCATGCCAGGTCTGCCAGCCAGAGGATTCATAAACAGCAGCCTGTGCCGGTACAAATGAAAAGAGGTTCTGTATGGCGCTCACGTTAAAAGAAATAGCCGCTGATCTCAAATTGTCTATTTCGACCATATCCCGTGTGCTGAACAATAAAGCCGTTGTCAATGAAGAGACACGCCAGCGCGTGGTCGATTATTTGCGCCAGCGCGACAGCCTGTCCATGCTTCATACCGGCAATGGTCATTCTTTCCATGATGTCGTCGCTGTTGTCATTCCGGATATCAGCGAAGATTATTTCGATTTTGTTGTGCGCAGCATAGAGAACTGTTTGTGGAAGAAACAGATCGGCATGCTGTTGTGTGACACGATGGAAAATGAGTCCAAAGAGATGCAGTACATGAACATGCTTATAGAGAAAAATTTTAAAGGCATTATTCTGGCGACCATCGATAAAAACGTGCAGCGTCTGTCCTCCTATCATCAAAAAGGCCTGAATATTGTCTATTTTGATAATTTGCCCAATATTGACCTGCCTTATAACGCCGTGATTACGGACAACATAAAAAGCAGCATTCTCGCGGTCAACCATCTGGCAAGCCACGGTCATCGGCAGATCGGGTTTATTTCCGGCAGAAAAGATGAGACAACCGGTTTTGAACGGCTGGTTGGCTACCGCCGCGCCATGGAAATAAATGGATTGCAGGCTAAAGATGAATGGATTGTCTTTGGTGATTATAAAGAGCAGTCCGGCTACCGGGGCATGCTGAATCTACTCGCCAGAAACAAAGAAATGACCGCTGTCTTTGTCTCCAGCTCAAAAATGACCTATGGAGCGATGAAAGCCCTGGCAGATCAGGGTATCCGGGTACCGGAGGACATGGCGGTCATTGGTTTTGATGTGCACGACAGTTCCGGGCTGATCAGACCGGGTATCACAACCATCGTGCAGAATGAAGAGCAGATTGGCCGCCTCTGTGTGGACACCCTGCTCCGTGAAGGGGAAAACACGGATAGCTGTCAGGCAGATTATCAGCGCATTCTTCTGGAGCCACGCCTGATCATCCGGGAAACCTGCGGTTGTACGCATGCTTTTTCTGGTGATAGTGAATTTGCTTGAACGGGACTAGCCGCAGGTGTCCATGGCGGTGATCTGCTGCCGGTAATAAAGATAAAGTCCATAGGGGACGCTTGACGGCACAGCGTGGTCGCAGGTCGGGATGTATCCGCCTCTTTTCTGGAAAAATGGCATGATCCTGTTCAGATATTCATCAATGGCCGCATGGCTTTCACCAAGCACACGCTTATCGATGCCGCCGGACATTACAATATCGGGGTATTGCCGGCCCAGAGCCACCAGATCGTTCTGGGCGGCGATCTCAAACGGCCGGAATGAGTTGAAGCCCAATTTAATGTAGATAGGCAGAAACTCATTCATATTGCCGTCAGAATCAATTTCAAACCAGGGCGGCTCTTTCTGATTGTTTCGCAATGCCTGAAGCAGATCAACGTAATACGGCGTCAGAAACTGCTCAATCATGGCCGGTGAAATCAGCAGACTCGTTTTATAGGCGATATCCTCACCAAAAAGCACTCTGAAAAATGGAACACGAGCCTGAATCCGCAACAGGCATGTTTTAATCAGGTTCAGCCAGGTGCGCATCATGTCGTGAATTAAATCCGGATCATCGTAGAAAGCATAAAGCACCGCTTCAGGACCCAGTAAAGCCCGCAGATACATATAGGCACCGATGGCGCTGCCTTCATACAGTGCCAAACCCTGGCGGACAGCAGCTGCGACAGTGTCGGCCAGATACAGGTTTTGCCATCGTTCAGGCGTGTCCGGATCAAGGCGCGGCTTGATCCGGTGCATCCAGTCATCCCGGCTCATCACCGGATTACGCCAAAACTGCGGCATTGCTTCAGTGTTGCGTCTTTTTCCTCGGGGGAATTTCTCGATGGCGCCAGCGCTGGTTTGTTGGTAAGTATAGCCTTCGTCTTCACGGATGATGGTGACTGGAAAATGGGGGGCGACAGGCACGTCGATACCAACCAGGTCGACCAGGCTGCGTGGGAAATAGGGCGAGGGATCATACTTGAAGACCGACAAGTCGCCATCCCAGCCTTCGTCCAGCCAGCGTTGGCGGGTTTCGGGAAATAAACCCCAGTCACGCCTGATCAGGCGGTCAGTCTTTTCCAGCCGATAGGTTGCTTTCTCCCGCGCTACCACGGATCTGATCCGCTGTTTTTCCTCCATCTCTCTGTCCATAAGCGTTACATCCTTTACCTGTCAGAGCAGATGCCGGCGCGCTCCTGGCCTTTCAGGTCAGCGCAGCTGGTCAGCGCAATCCTGCAGATTCAACAGCTTTTCCGCAAGATCCTGAAGGGTGTAATAATAATGGTTGCTGGACTCATAACCAATCCGCGAATCCTGTCGGCGCAGGCTGATCAGACGCAAAACAACATCTTTTTCCTGATCGATCAGCCGGAGCAGAGCCTGGCGGTCATCTTCCCGGTGCTGCGCCAACCACGCGTCGCGATGCATGACAAAAAGGACCTGATGCCAGGTGCTGGTGAAATGGCACAGCGTCGCTTCCGCAATGCGGTGCAGGTCATCAAAGTCCTCTGACCGGCCCAGCCAGGGCTCCATGGTTTGCATTCCGGCTCGCCAGCCATTGACCAGTTTTTCAAACTGGCTGGCAAAGACATCGCGCGGGTAAATGGCACGCCAGCTGTCAAGATCATCATAGGGGAATCCGATCATGGTTGCTTTCCAGCCTGTTTTTTCCAGATGGAACGGCACCATCGGGCCATAATTCTGCGGTCCGACGTACAGTACACCGATATGGAAGGGGAACTCGGTGAACGCCTTGCTGAAATGCTTCTGCGCCTGGTCTGCCACGTTGCCCAGCTCATTGCCAAGCCATGTTTCCAGAAAACAAGGAACGGTGCCCTGCTGCCCCATCAGATAACTGACCAGCTTCAGGTTGGGGGAGGGATAGCCACCTAGTGTCCAGCTGAGCTGCAGGTGCTGGACAGAAGCTTCCCGCAGGTTTTTGACATGCTCGGCGATCCTGTCAAAAACAGGCAGCCAGGGCACTGCGGACATCTCCCAGGTGTTGTTGAATTGTACCTTGGCGCAGGCTTCAAGACCATTGGCGCGGGCGGTCTGCCAGAGGTCACGGGCCTGCCGGCCAGGACCAGCCAGGGACATGGTATAGTCTGATACTGAACCATTGACTCCGGCGATCGCGGTCGGCAAACCGGTTTCGCTTGTACATTGGATGATCTGGCCTTCGGTAAGGAGCGGAATCAGATTGTCCTGCCATTCTTTGCGCCATGCCCAGTTCCAGGCAATGGCCTTGGCTTCCGGGTTGGCGGCTTTGGCCCCTCTTGCCAGCAGATTATTAACTTCGGCGACCACTTCCCAGGGATGCCGCTCGGCGCAGCGAGAGCAAAGGTGGCCATCGCCGGTCCGCGAATAGCAGTTGGTGAGATTTTCCGACATGGTGATGGTAAAGAAACCGGCCAGACCGGGCGCTTGATTGAAAAGAGTGCGGGTCGCGTTTTCCAGATAAGCTTTGACTTCCGGGCATGATGTGCACATCGCCCAGAAATCCCCCTCCCTGGTGCCGCGCAGATTCGGGTGCTTCTGGAAGAAAGCCTCATCCATCGCCCGTGGCTCGTTCAGGTAAAGAAAGACCCCGATATCATAACGTGCCGCCCGCTTGATCAAGGCATTTAAGGTCTCCAGCCGTTTCTGATAGCCGTTGGATCGCTCCGGTGCGAAAGGAAAGGGAACGAGCTGGTAGAGAATACCCTGCAGCCAGACACCTTTGACCCCCATTTTCGCGTATTCTGCCAGTAAGGCCTCCGGAAAAGGATCCAGTTCAGGGGTCAACAGCGGATCCCCATATAAAGCAAAATACGAATAAACGGTACGCAGATTATCATCGGGCACAATGGCCTGGGTTGCTTCCGTACGTTCCTGGCCGCTCAGTTGGCGTGAGAAGTGCTTGATAAACGCAAAAGCGTTTTCCTCCTGCCAGCCTTGATCCGGCAGCATAGCTTTGAGCTGATCTGCTTTTTGTTTGGTCCGTTTGATTTCAGCTGATGTCAGAGGCCGGTAGGCCGGTGCATCAACGAATGGTTTGACTTCACCCATTTTATGCCAGAAAAAATCATCCTCTTTGAGAATGAAGGCCAATGTCTCAGGACTCATGTCCAGCATCTGGCAGATCTGTTCGTAGGTGCATAAATGCCAGTTCTCCCGGATAATGGTCAAATAGCCGCGTGTGCTCCATACCGGATCCGCGTCCTTGTTTGGATCAAGGCCCAGCTGCGCGGCCGCCCCTCGTAATTGTGCAGGTGTTGCCTGCAAGGCTCGGGCGAGTCGCTCAAGAGGCACCAGCCCCCAGTTGCGCCAGACCACAGCCTGCCAGGTTGTAACAAACCAGTTCGCGGATACAGGTGAACGGTTACTGACTGGTGGTAAAGGAGAGGTCATAGATGTATCCTCCTGTTTTGCTGGCTGTCTGATAAACCGCAGAGCCAGGCTCCCTGGTTTATCAGACAGCAACACTTGATAAGATGGTCTGCTGCATGGGGCGTGGCTAAGTTATGCTGCAGCACAACGAATACGATATCATTGTGGTCAAAAGACGGCTTGCCATGATGTGGTATGGTCGCTGTCCAATCTACCAGGAATAACCTGATACGGAATAATAGGCCATATTGGCCTGCCGCACATCCAGGCGTCCGAAAACGGCCGCGACCGGCACGTCGCTGTGCAGGACCAGGGCATACTGGCCGGGCTGGATGCAGTACTGCTGATCGCCCAGAGGCTGGTCCAGACGGAAACAGTGCACCCGTTCCGCACCGACTGATATACGGATACCCTTAACCGGATCCTTGTCTTCAAAGATCAGGTCGATTTTAATGTTGGCTGTCTGCCCGTTTAAGTTGGTAACCATGAGTGCCTCATGACCGAATGGTTCGTGATCGCCTGCCGGCGGAAGGTCACCATCGCAAAAGATCCAGTGTTTTTTCCCTAGTGGCGTGTCCATTGTTGACCTCCTTGATAAATCAGGCATTGAAGCCTGATCCGCAGCAAATCCAACGGAAAAGGCTTCTTTGTCTGTGTATTGCTTATGGAAAATTTTAGAGAGACAAGAGCACCTGCTCCATTTCCGGACTGAACGGAACAGCGCCTTGATCGGTTATCTCGTAACCTGTTTCAATGCGTACACCGTTGAGCTCAGGATGGCCGAAGAAACTGACATCGACACAAATAGTCATGCCCGGTACGATCACATCAGTGCTGTTCGGACCGAAAAACGGTGCCTCTGCTTCCATGATACCGATGGTATGGGCGAACGGGCAAACAAGATAGGGCATCAGGCCATGCTTCTGGTAATAGGCACGACCGGGTGCGTCGACGTCTTTGCCGGATACACCAGGTTTCAAAGCGTCTCTGGTCATGACCAGAACTTCTTTCATATGTTTGAGATATTCTTTCTGCAGAGGCGAATACGTACCGCTAACCGGCAAGGTGTGACCAATGACGCCAGCGTAACCTTTGCTGCGGGGCGCGATGCCCAGCATAACCATTTCACCGGCCAGCATTTCCTTGTCCAATGCTGTCGGTACGACAGCATTGGCACGTCTCCCGCTGCCGACGATGGTTTTGAAAGCAAAGCTGCTTGCTCCGCTCTGCCGTGCGATGGCTTAACCGGCAGCGGCTACATCATGTCCCCGGGCACCCAGATGAACCGCAGCGGCCATTTTCTGGTAAGACTGCCAGCCCATGCCGAATGCCGTTCTGGCCTGTTCCCGCTCCCAGGCTGATTTATGATAACGCAGCTGCAGGAAATCATCTGTCATGTCGACCAGTTCCACGCCGGCGAAACTGTCCAGAATCTGCCGGTAGACTGAAACGGGCATCTGGTCCAGACCGACCATGCCAACACGGCGGATTTTCTGGTCTTTGCTGATTTCCTGGAAAAGGTCGTTAAAAGAGATAATGGTGGCATTGGGGTATTCTTCATCCGGCACCATGAAAACAGGCAGGTTCCTGGTTTCCTTGATGGCGCTGTCCTGAATGGCGAAGGGTTCACTTTCCGGACCGCCCAGAATAAGGGGACGGCCGTCCCGTGGCACCAATACGGCGCCGCTTTCAAACTGGGGACACCAGCCGGTCAGATACCAGCCGTTGCCGACATTGAATTCATCATAATAGATAAAAGCGAAATCCAGATCCTTGTTCCGCAGAATCGCTTTTACCTGATCGATTCTGCCTCCGTGCTCTTTCAGGTCATAATAGGCCATTTGTTTTTCCTCCTTGTTTCATGTACAGCAATTAATCGGGCTGCCATGTTTTTTCTGAACCAACTAAAAAACAGGTTGCCAGTCGAAGTCCTGATCAATCGGATAGATCGGGCGGGTGATCTTCTCATAGGGTATTTTTTCGATAATCTCACAGCTTGCACCAGATGTCATGGCCAGGTAGGCTTTCTTGGCTACTGCTGCCAGAGATGGATACAGATAGCCGAGTTTGACGACAATCAGACGGTAGTCAGTAAATGTAAGACCGGCAGATTCGATGATCTGCGGCGATGTGACCGCGCAACGTCTTTGGGTGAGCAGCAGATCGAGGCCCGGCAGGCTCAATACAGCGCACGCGCCAGCGTCTTCTCCGTACCACCCCAGCAGCCTGCCCGTGCTGCGCAGGACTGGCTGCAGCTTGAGCTGACGTATCAGTCCGGCACATTCATCACCAAGTGAATCTGGGAAATCGACTGTCTGGCCTGGCATGTAATCCTGGCAATGGGTAACGGTGGATGGTGCGGTCAAGCCGGCCAACAGCGTCTGGTGCAATGGATGATGCTGCAGAAGCAGACGCAGCAGTTCTGTACTTTCGCCGGGCGCTCCGGCCGTGGTGTTGTCTCCGGAATCACTGATGAAAACCGGCCCTTCTTTTTCCGCTAAGGCTTCGCGTACAGCCTGATCCGGGTCGCGTGCGGCAGCTTGGAAACGATACTGGTCACGCGCCTGCCAGAGCATCCGCGCCAATCGGGCAGCCTGCTGACCAGCCTTCGGTATTGAAGCTGATTCACGGGCGACGACAACAGCGCTGGCGCCGGTCTGAGGAGCGTCAACCCAGGGCTGGCCGTTAAAAACGGATGCATCCATCAAACCTGCCTGCGATGAGAGCTGTTCACAGGCCTGGATGATGGTTTTCATTGGTTCTGCCGCTGTGATCACTTTGTCACCCGTTAAAATAAGGGGAACACGCAACAGGACCGGCTGCGGCATGGTTTTGTCGCTCAGGCAGGCCAGGAGGCAGCGGGCAGCACGTAACTGTGTTTCATCCATGTCTGTGTGCGGTGCGGTCCGATAGCCGCAAATGATATTGGCCAGCTTGCTGATGCGCTCATCAAGATTGGCATGGAAATCCAGGGCTACGGCAATGGGCACCATCGGTCCGACACGTTCCCTTACCGTATGCAGTATGGCCAGAACCCCGCTGCCGATTTCTTCCACATCAAGGGCACCGTGGCAGTAAAGCCAGACCCCGTCAATTTCATCGCGCGCAGGAAAACGGGCCATCATCCGCTGCAGAAGCTGGTGAAAATCAGCTTTGGCCAGCCGGCCGGCGGGGACCGCGTTTGCGTAAAGCGTGGGCGTCAGGCTGCAGCCTGCCTCCTGAAAAAAGGAAACCACCGCAATGTGTTCAAGCATCGCATTGCCTTCCGCCAGCATAAAGTCGTCAACGGTTGATAAAGCGGGATTGAAGGTGTTTGTTTCCTGCTGTATGGATCCGAGTACAATGCGCATAGACAGCCACTCTTTCTGTGTTACCCTGTTTCATGCCAGCATGCTTCAAGAAAAACCTGCACGATGCCAACTTTATTTTAAAGCTGTGAAACCAGGCTGTCAATCTAAGTTTTCATGAAAATTTGCAAAACAATAGAATGAATACATTGACATATACAAAAAACAGCAGTAAAATAGTTGTGTAATTATCGAATATATCAGTAAAGATTCATGATCTATCTCATTTTTAATCATTCTTCTGAAAAATTATCAAAGCATATGCTGCATGGCGGAGGGTCTATTTATGGACAGATGGTTTAAACGTTCATTCTGGCGCAATCTTGTCGATATGCACATTCCTGACTGGAATCAGGATTTCATGCGCGGTTTTTCACCTGATCAATACGCACAGAACATGCAGGTTGCTGAAGTGGATGCTTCTGAACTTTATACCGGCAACTGCCTTGGTATCTGTTTTTGGCCGACCAAAGCCGGCCTCATGCAAGAAGGCCTGCAGGGAAAAGACATTGTTGGGCCGACATTAGGCCTGTTACAGGAAAAATCCATGTTCACGTTGGCCTATTTTAACATCTGGAGCCGCTGGGCTTTTGACACGCACCCTCACTGGCGCCTGGTCCGGGCGAACGGAACCCACACCACCCGGAATGTTGACGGCTCAACCAGCCGTTATGGACAGTGCTGCCTCAATTCACCGGGTTATCGGAACTATGTGAAGCTGCAGATGGAGGATCTGGCCGGCAGGTATGCTTTCGATGGTGCCTGGATCGATATGCTTGGCTGGTTCGGAACGATTTGCTGCTGTCCGGATTGCAGAGCCCGCTACTATGAAGAAACCGGGCAGGAAATACCGGAAACGGTCAATTGGTTCGATCCGGAGTGGGTTCGCTTCCAGCGCAGCCGTGAAAAATGGATGACTGATTTCGCTGTGATGGTCCGAAGCACCCTGCAGGCCGTTAAGCCGGGTGTCAGTGTGGTGTTTAACTGCGGGTCGTGGCAAAGCGGCTGGATGGGCGGATGTTCACAGGCTTTCCTTGATCAGAGTGACTATCTGGCCGGAGATTTCTATGGCAATGCGCTGATGTACACCACATTCTGCAAATTTTTGAACAACGCGACCATGAACCGGCCGATTGAGTTTATGACTTCCCGTTGTATTGACCTGCATGACCACACGACAACCAAGACTCGTGCCGAGCTTAAGTATACCGCCAGCGGTTCATTTGCCCACAACGGTGCCTTTACGTTTATTGATGCCATCAATCCAGACGGCACCATGAACCCTCAACTATACCGAGATATGGGCTCTTTACACAGAGAACTAAAAAAATATCAGGATGCATTGTCACCGGATGCGGTCATGCTGAGGGATGTCTCTTTCCTGTTTAACTTTGAGTCGTTTATCGACTTGCGGTCGAATGGAATCTCTTTACGCAAACTGGCTGACGGGCATGTCGTTTTCGCGGAGACCAGTGGTTCGCCGCGGCTTAAAATGATGCAGATCGCAAAGGCCATGATTTCCGATCACCTGGCTTTTGACTTGACCTGTCTGAAAAAGATCGCTGAAGCAGAGCAAAACAGCCAGGTTTTGGTTATCCCCAATCAATATGTTCTGCTGGCTGAAGAACTTGCCGCTCTGGAGTCTTTCCTGGAACAAGGCGGATCCGTCCTGATCACAGGACAAAGCGGCATTATCGACAAAGATGGGCACAAGCTGCCTGATTTTGCCCATGCTGACCTGGCGGGTGTCCATCTACAGGGTGTGTCCGATGAGGATGTCACCTACTTGCGCCCGATGCCGGAAGCGTCTGAGCTGTTTGGTGATTATGACCAGAAATACCCGTTGTCCATAGACCGGCACAGCACCTTGATCAAAGCGGACGACGATGTGGACGTCCTGGCCCGACTTACCCTGCCCTGGTCCCATTCCCGTGAGATCCACCGTTTCGGTTCAGCCATCTCCAATCCGCCGGGTCTTGACACGGATTATCCGGCTGTAACCTTGCGCCATCATAAGAAGGGCAAGGTCATGTATCTTTCAGTACCGCTTGAAGAAATAACGTTTGCGGCGCAGCAGAGAATTTTTGCCGGCCTTCTTCGCTATCTCATGCCGGAAAACAGCCTGATCAAGACGAACGCGCCTGCCTGGTTGGAATGGCTTGTTTATGCTGACCCGCAGAAGAACCGCTATTTGATCTATGCCATGAAGGCTATGGAGACCTATTATGAAATGAGCGCCCGTGATGTTACCATCGCTCTGCGCCTTCCTGACCAGCAAGGTGAACTGCAGGACATCACAACCGGACGATCCGTTTCCTGGCATCGTGACCATGATTATGTTTGCTGGCAGGCTACAGAGATTAATGACTTTGCCATGTACATTTTTACGGTTACCTAATCTTGCAGGCCGGCAGGCCTAAGACATCCAGATTCTGCAAAAACCGGAAAAGCCTGTCAAAACCCCGCCGCGAAAGCATCCTCTGTTACCGGCAGACTTGCCGCTTTACCTATATTGCTAGTCTATCCGTTTCTGCAGCGGTATTTCATCAAAGGTATTGTTCTGGGCGGCGTCAAGGAATGATCAACCTGTGTTAAAATACAGGTGGGCATGAATGAAGAAAGCGGGTTGGCCACATGGACCGGACGACACGGATACAGCTGGCATTCAGTGGCAAACGGGCGGACAGGATCCCGCGCTATGAGATCTTTCTCGATGAGTACAAGCAATCGTTCCGGAAGTACCACGGATTGCCGGATGATTATGACCCCTATGACTGGTACAGCCGCGTTGATATTGGTGCGATACTGGCTGATCAGCGGGGCCCTTTTTATCGCCAGACACGTCTGTTGAGTGATGACGGCGAGGCGACAGTCAGCATCGACAGCTGGGGACGCCGTCTTTATTTAAGCCGCAAAGCCTATTTTGAACGTGTCCAGGATGTCGTCCTGAAAGACAAGTCACAGCTGGATCAGCTGCCGTTTGATGATCCTGCCGCTGCCGACAAATATGCTGGTTTTGTCATGAGCACACCAAAGGTCAGAGCTCGTTTTGCACCTGTCTGTGGTTTACTGGGCTTGTTCATGGGTTCTTATCGCATGCGTGGCGAAATGGATTATCTGGTTGATTTGGCTGAAGACCCGGCGTTCTGCCGGGCTTTGGCGGAAAAGCTTTCTGATTATCTCACGGTTGTCGGTCTGGAGCTAAGTAAAGTCACCGCAACACGGGATACCGCCATATGGGTGTATGATGAATTTTCCAGTACGCAAGGGCCGCTGTTTTCTCCTGAAACCTTTGCGCACGTCTTTTACCCTTATTACAAAAAAATGATCGCGGTTTGGCGGGCTGCCGGGATGAAGCATGTGGTTCTGCACTGTGACGGCAACTGCCTGCCTTTATTGGACATGTTGCTGGAAGCTGGTTTTGATGGATTGCAGGGGCTGGCCCCCTCGACCGGCATGTGGTTGCCGGATGTGAAAAAGGAATATGGCAATCGCCTGACGTTGATCGGCGGTATGGATAACATCCATACGCTGACGCACGGCAGCAGATCTGAGATCATCCTCCAGACGGCGGCTTTAATTGAAGCGGCGCAGGATGGCGGTGTCATTCTCGGCACGCACTCGATCGATCAGGATGTGCCGGTTCCGAACTATGACTGCTACGCCAGTTATCTGGATGAACACGATGCCTTGTGATCTGGGCTGAAATGAAAGATGAGGATGTGCACGATGGAAAAAAACTATGCATTTAGAAACCGCTTGTTCTGTGTGCATAATACGAACAGGAAAAACGACCGTGTCTGGCATTCGATTGAGGGCACGGTCATCGATGATTCTTGGGCCATTGTCGCGGACCCGCTGCTGGGGCCGGTTGTGCAGAATGCTGCCCTGGATCTGGCTGACTATCTGCGGGTCTCCATGGGCGTTTGCCCGCACTTCCTTTTCACAAGCGCAGACAGTTCGCGGCAAAAAAAGATTATTTATACCGTAGATCCTTCCGTTGTCGGCTATAAGGTCGTGGTTGATGAGGGGATCGTGATCCGTGCAGGCACAGACCGGATGGCCGCGCAGGCTTCCTATTATCTGGAAGATCTCATGAACCTTAATGAAGGTCCAATCCTGCGCCAGGGCGTCCTTGAGCGGAAGCCGCTTTTTTCGCCGCGCATGACGCATTCGGGTTATGCGCTTGATCAGTTCACCAATGAGCATTTGCTGCAGATTGCCCATAGCGGCATGACAGCGATCCTCGTGTTTGTGGACGGAATCAATCATTCCTTCAACGGATACAATGACTTCAATGAGCTGATCACGCGGGCAAACAACTATGGCCTCGATGTTTATGCCTACAGTCATATGAAAAGCAGGTTTCATCCGGACGATCCTGGGGCACGGACCTTTTATGACGGGTTGTACGGTCGGTTGTTCGATGAATGCCCGGGCTTTAAAGGCGTGGTCCTGGTTGGGGAGTCTGTTGAATTCCCTTCAAAGGACGAACGCACACAAGGGCGATTGCTGGAAGATCGCAATCCAGACGACCCGAGGCCTACACCGGGATGGTTCCCCTGCCGGGACTATCCGCAATGGGTAGCACTGCTTCGAGATATCATCCGGGAAAAACGTGATGATGCCGATATCATTTTCTGGACCTACAACTGGGGCTATTGCCCGGTTGACTTGCGGCTTTCGCTGATTGAAAGTCTGCCGACGGATATTACTTTGCTGGTCACCTATGAGATGTTTGAAAAGCTCTATCCGGAACCGGGTGTTGTGATGCCCTGTGCCGACTACACTATTTATTTCATCGGTCCCGGTCATTATTTTTCCACAGAAGCGGAAGCAGCCCATAAGCGGAACATCCGGCTTTACACCATTTCTAACACAGGTGGCTTGACCTGGGACCTGGGCGATGTTCCCTACATCCCAGCACCTTTAATCTGGCAGAAACGCTGTGAAAGCCTTCTGGACAGCCGGCGACGCTGGAATCTGTCCGGGCTCATGGAATCACATCATTACGGCTGGACGCCCTCTTTTGTGTCAGAACTGGTCAAGAACGCTTTCTGGGACGGTGGTCCGTCATTTGATCGTTTATTTGAGCAAATCCTGGTGAGAGACTATGGTCGGGAGAATCTGGCTGTCATGTTAAAAATATGGGCACTGATGAGCGAGGGCTTTGCCCATATTGTCGCAACCAGCCAAGACCAATACGGTCCCTTAAGAATCGGTCCATCTTATCCGCTGCTGCTTGAGCAACCGGTTGATTTTCCCTACAAGCCATATGGCGCACACACAGACCATTCGCCTATTTTCAATGCAGCCTATTATTATCCACTTTATATTGGGGAGGAAGGCGACTTCAATCCTTCTTCTGAAAACGCGCCGCTCGGGCGTGCGGCGAAAACCAGTGAGGGCATCAGGAACGATGCCAGCCTGGTCTACCACATCAAAGTACTGGGCAGGATGGCCAGCCTCTGTGATGAAGCCTGTGAGCTTTTTCAAAC
>JAAYLM010000194.1 GCA_012521915.1 Oscillospiraceae bacterium
AAACTATTTCCTGACTTCCGCTGAATTAGGTGAACTGATCGGCATGATGCAGGATTACGACGATAATGACGAAGCTGCCCAGAAGTGGATCCAAGAGAACCAGTCAAAGATTGAGACCTGGATGAGCTGATTAACACGAACAAATCCGGGATCAATGATCCCATATGTGAAAGGCCCGTTTGGTATACCGAGCGGGTCTTTCGGTATCACTGTGGGCAAACAAGCCGGATCAAAAAGACATCACAGTGCCTGTCTGTTTGCTATAATAGGCAGCAATAGCACCTACAAATGATACAAGGAGATCTACATATGACACAGTCAGAGAAAGCACTCGAAACTTATGCAAAAGGTTTCAACTGCGCCCAGGCAGTCTGCAGCGCGTTTTGTGAAAAGTATGGCATCGATGAGCAGACCGCATTGCGCTTTGCCGGCAGTTTCGGCGGCGGTATGCGCTGCGGAGAAGTGTGCGGCGCTGTTAGCGGTGCGCTCATGATCATCGGACTCAAGCATGCCCAGATCAATGCAGATGACAAGGAAAGCAAAGAACGTTGCGGCCAGCTTACCGTGACTTTCATGGAACGCTACGAAAATGAAAAGGGTGCTCTGCGCTGTCGTGATCTGCTGGGTTATGATGTACGCGACCGTGAAGCAAAAGCAAAAAACCCGAATCGGACCCGTGAAGTTTGTCCCGGGGCGATTGAAGCTGCCGTCCTGCTGCTCGAGGAGATGGGACTGTAGAGATCCTGGCCTATACAGCCGGCAAGCGTGATTGCCATTGTTCGGCAATTTGCGTTCAGAACTGACCTTGTCGACCAAAGTGAAAATGAACCGTTGTATTATCTCTTTGAAAAACGCAGTTGACAGAAGCGTGTTTTTCGACTAAGATAATCCATGCACCTGCGCCCGTAGCTCAACTGGATAGAGCGTCTGACTACGGATCAGAAGGTTGTGGATTCGATCTCTGCCGGGCGCGCCATATGAAGTCCCTGAGACTGTAAGGTTTCGGGGATTTTTTTGTGGTAAAGAAGAAGGATGACTAGGTAATATTTCTTGATTTTTTGGCTTCGCTGGCCTGACTTTGCAAAAAATGCAACGCTACATAAGACAGGTCATCCATCAACCATAAGCACATCCTACGATCACTTCTCAGTGATGATAACCCAAATCAAATCGCTATTCTCAACGGGGAGAGTGCGTGCTAGAATGATGGAAAAGTGAGCTTCCAACATCTTCTATGGCAGTGTTGTGGTTTGCTCGTTTTCTGAGCACGTTGCACCACAGATCGAGACAAAAAGCCGGAATGAACTCTTCTGGAGCTTAAAGGACAGAAAGTGAGCGTATTATGAAGACTTACACAATGAAAAAAGTGCATGGCGAGCCCGACTGGGATACGATTCCCCGGATGCATCTGGATGAACAAATGTGGATAAAAAATGACACGGTCACCGCAACCGCCCAGGTCTGCTGGGACGAAGAGGCCTTGTATGTCCGTCTACAGGCAAAGGAAAAGGATCTGCGCATTCAAGAAACCGGTCTGACCGCGGAGGTCTGTCTGGACAGCTGTCTGGAATTTTTCGTCCGTCCAACCGAAAAGCTGGACTACTTCAATTTTGAATTCAACCCGAAATGTGTCATGTACTTAGGCTACGGTAATGGTGTCAACGGCGCCGCCGAGTTGATCCGCCTTCTGGTCAGAAATCCTGAATCGGTATTCTGTACCCAGTCCGAGATCGACCCGGAGGGCTGGCAGCTGCGCTTCCGGATCCCCTACAATTTTATCCGCCGTTTCTTCCCGGATTTCGCACCAAAGGAAGGCGGGCAGATGTACGCCAACGCTTACAAATGCGGCAATATTGAGCGTAATAACCATTTTTTGGCCTGGAATCCTGTGAATGTGGCACTGCACTCCTTCCACAGACCTCAGGAATTCGGATGTCTCATTTTCGGTGGTAAATAAATTCTTCCACCTCTCTTAGAATGCCATGCCACACACTAATGTGTGTTCCTTGTCCTGCGCAATACACCATGTATTGCGCAGGATGATCTTTATTATGATATCTCCTGTCAGAAACGAACATGAACAAGGTGGATATGCCCACAATCGCAGATCTTTACCCGTCTATGGTTGGCTTCATTCTGTTAACGTAACAGTCAAGAAGATGGATGAGCAAAGTGCACTGTTCTAAGTTGGTACTGTTTGAGCCTCATCATTGTGTCCACGTTTGCCCATGTGCGCGCCCGTTGCTACTCATGTTGGCAATAAAAAAACGCCAGTGAAAAAGTATTGACAAGTGTTTCACGACCTGCTACATTGATTATACGGTTAACTACTATACTAATTAACCAAATTACGGAAGGTGATGTCTTGGGTGTTCAATTCAATGAAGAAAAACCGATCTATATGCAGATTGCAGAGATGCTGGAAAACGCTATTTTCTGCGGTGCATACCAGGAAGAAGAACAGATTCCGTCTATTACGGAACTGGCTGTGGCCCACAAGATCAACCCGGCAACAGCCCTGAAAGGGATCAATGTTCTTGTAGATGAGGATCTGCTCTACAAAAAGCGTGGCCTGGGGATGTTCGTATCAAAAGGTGCCAGCGCAAAAATCAGGCAAAAACGTCAGAAAAATTTTTACGTCCAGTATATTTTGCCCATGGTACAGGAAGCGGTTAACCTGGACATCACGAATGAGCAGCTGGATGCAATGATAGAAAGAGGGTATCAGGAAAATGGGCATTGAAGTCAGGCAGGTAACGAAAACATTTGGCAGTATCAAGGCGCTTGATCAGGTCAGCATCCATCTGCAGGAAAATAAGATCTATGGCCTGCTGGGTAACAATGGTGCCGGCAAGACAACATTATTCAATGTGATCACCAGTCGTCTCTATGCAGACAGCGGTGAGATCCTGATCGACGGTGAAAAAGCACCGGATTCTGACCGGGCACTCGGTAAAGTATACATGATGGGCGAACAAAACCTGTTCCCGGAGAATATGCGGGTCAAGAAAGCTTTTGCTGTAACCGGCTTGTTTTACCCGGCATTTGATCTGGCCTATGCCAATGAACTTGCCGACCGGTTCGGACTGAGTATGAAAAAGAAGATAGCATCTTTGTCTACCGGCTATGCGTCGATCTTTCGCCTGATACTTGCTCTTGCGGTCAACACGCCCTACCTTTTGCTAGACGAGCCGGTTCTGGGGCTGGATGCCAGACATAGGGACATGTTCTACAAGTTGTTAATCGGGAAATTTTCCCGGCAGCCGTGCACCATTGTGGTTTCCACGCACATGATCCAGGAAGCGGCCAATCTGATCGAACACGTCCTGATCATCCGCGACGGACAGATCATCAAGAACCAGCCCAGTGAAGAACTGCTGGCCGGCAGCTACACGGTTTCCGGGCCAGCTGATCGGGTCGCTGCCTATGTGCAGGATAAAAAAGTCATTTCGGCGGACAGTCTGGGTGGTCTTAAAACTGCCTGTATCGAAGGCCAGCCGGCTGCAGACGGGATACCGCATGGTCTGGAAATCAGCAAGCCAAACCTGCAGGATTATTTTGTCAGCCTGATGAATGGAGGGGGCACGCAATGAAACGGATGAACATACAACCGGCCTACAAATACAAGATAAAGGACATGCTGATCAGCACGATCATTTTCTATGCGATCATGGTCTTGATTCTGGCCGCACTGATAACGGGAACCCTCCATTTCACAGTTAATGTTGGTGGCAACTTCCGCTCCTCTTTTACCGGTTTCGGATTTGCGGCAGCCATTTTTCTGTTCATATCCGGTATCGTAGCCATTCGCGAAGATCTGCGCCTGTTCATGCAGAACGGAATCGGCCGCAAGACGACCTTTGTCATTC
>JAAYLM010000195.1 GCA_012521915.1 Oscillospiraceae bacterium
AGCCTGGGCGGCATAGCCGCTGCCCTTTCGGCAGCGCGCCTGGGTGTGAACGTGTTTGTCGTGAGTTATCAACCTTATTTGGGTGAAGATATCTGCGGATCATACTGGCATCTGTTTGAAGACGTTACCGGAAATCATCCGCTGCTGGCTCAGCTTTTTCCTGAAGGCATGGCCAGAACCCCTTTTCATGTGAAAAAAGTTCTGGAAAATCAGCTGATTGACCATGACGTTTCCTTTCTGTATGCCAGTTATGTGACTGAAGTCTTGTTAGATGAACAACATACGCCTGCAGGAATTGCGATCACGAACCGTTCAGGGCAGCAGGTCATTCGCGGCAAGGCAATTATCGACGCGACCCGTGATGCATCAGTAGCCAGGATGGCCGGCGCCTGCTTTCAGGACCATCCGTCCGACGGCAGTCATTCCTTTCATTTTGTCACGGCGGGCAACCACACCAGACCGGCAGGCGCGGAAAAGCGTAAACTGCCACTTGCCCCTGAACAGGATCAACAGGCTATCACAGCATACGCCTACACCTTTAGCAAAACGGTGCAGGACTGGTCATTCCCTGCTTTGTGCGCACTGGAACAGCAGAACAGAGGAGACGTCTGGGACGAGGATCAAAGGGACGCGGCAGACCTGCTTTTCTATATTCCGCCTTTTAAAATCAAAGGACAGCAGCCCTGCCCGGATGATCTGACCTGCGTAAGCCGCTTGCCTCTTGCGGCATTTATGCCGGAAAGGACCAGGGGCATTTTCCTGAGCGGCAGTTGTGCCGATCTATCACGGACAACCGCCCAGGCGCTGACTGATCCGGAAAACATCATTCTGCTGGGTGATCGGATCGGTGAAGCCGCTGCCGGTATGGCACAAACGCAAGCCTTGCCCGAACTTTCTTATAGACCAGCTTCAAAGCCAGCAGCGCTGATGGCCGGTGAACTGCGCGTCGAAACGGCTCCAGTCCGGCCGGCGGTAGAAGATGGCAGCTTCAGGCTGGGACAAAGCTTTATACCGGTGGTCGCTTCTTACGACGTAGTCGTTGTCGGCGGAGGGACAGCCGGTGCCAATGCCGGCATCAGCACGGCCCGTCATGGCGCCAGAACACTGGTCGCCGAATACCTTCATGGTCTGGGCGGCACCCAGACGATGGGCCGCATCGGCGTCTACTGGGATGGTTACCGGGAAGGCTTCACCCGCGAAATTGATGAAGGGGTCCGTAACATGGCGCCGCCTGAGCATCCACGCCAGAAAAACCAGGACGGACAGGCGAACATTGACTGGAAAACGGAATGGTACAGGCGGCAAATTTGCGAAGCCGGCGGTGACATCTGGTTTGGCGCCATGGGTTGCGGTGCGCTGGTCGACGCGGGCCGTGTCAAAGGTGTGTTGCTCGCGACACCTCAGGGGTTGGTTGTTGTCACAGCGCACACCGTGATTGACGCGACGGGCAGCGGAGATATTGCCATCGCGGCCGGAGCGGCCTACCAGAATGCCGATGAACAGGATCTGGCCGTCCAGGGCGCAGGCTTGCCTTATATCAACCTTGATGACCGCAATGTCAATACGGACTGGACTTTTATTGACGACCGTGATGTTTATGACATCACACGGCTGTTTGTTGCAGGGAAAGCCAAGTACAGCAGTGTCTATGATATTGGAAAACTGCCGCAGACCCGGGAGCGCCGCCGTATTGTCGGAGAGCATGTGATCTCGGTACTTGATGTGGTCAACCATCGCAGATATCCTGATACACTGTCCTTCCACAAGAGCTCCTTTGATACACATGGTTATACGATTGACCCGTATTTCACGCTTTCACCGCCGGAGAAACGACATGTGGTCTATGACGCGGATGTGCCGCTGTCCAGCCTGCTGCCCAAAGGCCTGGATCACATCCTGGTTGTGGGCCTGGGCGCCAGTGCCCACAGAGATGCCATGCCTGTCATTCGTATGCAGCCCTGTCTGCAGAACCAGGGTTATTCTGTGGGCTATTTAAGCGCCCTGGCCGTACGTGAAGGATGCTCAGTGCGCGAGGTGGACATTAAAAACGTCCAAAAACATCTGGTATCGAAGGGCATCCTGCCGGAGCGTGTCCTGACGGATACGGACCACATGCCCTATCCTGATGAGCAGCTGCGCCAAGCCGCGGCACGGTTGCCGCAGGATTTCTCCGGATTGTCTCTCTTGTTGACCCAACCTGAAAAAACACGTTCCTTGCTGGCGCAAGCCTACGCGCAGTCAGAACAGGATCAGGATAAAGCGGCTTATGCCCAGGTGCTCTGCATGTTGGGTGACTCCAGAGGTGTGCAGGACGTCATCGGGCTTGTTCGCGCCTGCGCGCAATGGGATGAAGGGTGGGACTACACCGGCATGGGCCAGTTCGGCCCTTGCAGGAGCAAACTGGACAGCCTGATCATAGCG
>JAAYLM010000021.1 GCA_012521915.1 Oscillospiraceae bacterium
AGGATTTCATGTACCCGAACGCCAATTTTTTGAAGTACTTCCCGCACGTCCAGCTTCCGGAAGTGAAGGGGCATGCCTTTCGCAGCGGCTGTTTGAGGATCGGCGCATATCTCGTTATCCGCAAACTGATTGCCGCCTACCGGCTGGATGAGATCCTGGAACAGTTGCTCGGTAAAGAGAGCGGTCTGTTTTTGGATCTTGCGGCCTATACCATCGTGACCGAAGGCAATGCGGGCCAGTATTATCCGGACTATGCGTTTAACCATCCACTCCTGACTTCGGATATGCGGGTCTACAGTGACAGTAAAGTCTCGGATTTTCTCCACAAGATCAGCCGGGACCAGGCGATTGGTTTTCAGAATGCCTGGAACGCGTCGCACGATCACCGGGAAAAGATCTACATCTCCTACGATTCCACGAATAAGAACTGCCAGGCCGGCGATCTGGACTTGGCCGAATTCGGTCATCCCAAGGATAACCAGGGCAAACCCATCCTGAATATTGCGATCGGTTATGACCGCAAGAACTCAGAACCGCTCTTTTACGAGGAATATCCTGGCAGCATCGTCGATATCGTGCAGCTGCAGCGGATGCTGGAGAAGGCCCAGGGCTATGGCTACCAGCATATCGGCTTTATCCTGGATCGCGGCTACTTCAGCCAAAGCAATATCCACTATATGGATCAATGCGGTTACGATTTCGTCATCATGATGAAAGGCATGAAACCGTTGGTCAAAGAACTTGTGGATGACGTAAAAGGCCGTTTTGAAGACAAACGTGAATACAGCATCCGGGACTACAACGTCAGCGGGATCACGGTAAAACGTCAGCTCTATCCCTCAGATAAGCACGAACGGTATTTCCATATCTACTACAGTGACCGCAAAAAGTCAGCGGAACGCGATGCGGTCGAATACAAAATCGACCATCTGGCTCAATTTTTGAAGGAAAATGAAGGTGGTCAGCTGCAACATGACAGCGGGATTGAGAAATACTTTGACTTGATCTACTACCACGAAGGCAAAGCAGACGAGACCTTTATGTATGGTCGGGAACGTTACGACGTCATCGACGAGGAAATAAAGCTCTGCGGTTATTTCTTGATTATTACCTCGGAAGAAATGACGGCGGCAGAGGCCCTGGACCTATACAAAGGCAGAGATGCATCGGAAAAGCTTTTTCGCGGGGATAAATCCTACCTGGGGAACCGGAGTTACCGTATCCAGTCGAATGAGTCGATGCATGCCAAGATCTTCGTTGAGTTTGTCGCCCTCATCCTGCGCAACAAAATGCATTTCCTGCTCAAAGAGCAGATGAAGCGGAACGTGAAGCGAGCGAACTATATGAACGTCCCGGCTGCCATCCGTGAGCTTGAAAAGATCGAGATGGTCCGACTGACGGACCATGTTTACCGCCTGGACCATGCGATTACGGCCACACAGAAAGAAATCCTGAAAGCCTTTGCGATTTCGGAGCCGAATGTCCGGGCAGCGGCCACTGAAATCAGCCAGACGCTGAGCGATCTGGAGCACAAGGAGGAAACGAAATGAAACGCAGTCAGATTGGGATCGACGAAAAAATCGAACGTCAAAAGCACGTTGTTTCACAAGCCAAAGACAAATATGACGCGGAATTAACAAAGCTTGAAACCCTGATGAAGAAACGCAGAGAACTACAGAAGAAGGAACTGATTGATGCCTTTGAAACCAGCGACAGGACCTTGGCTGAGGTTCTGGAATTCCTGAAGGACAGGGCGGAAGATGCGTAAGCGGGTGTCGAGAGTTAATTTTTCAGGAAGTTAAGATAATAAGGATCTGTACATTATTTCCAAGGCGATCGAGGACCACGCCCACGAAAAATTAAGTCGCGCCGGCGCCAACAGGACAATATCGCCGAACGAGATCGGCGGACGGCGCATGGCCGCCCTGATGCTGCGGCCGACCGTCATATCGTTCCTGGACATGATCACGCACGTCGGCGATGTCATCCTCGATCTGGAAGATGTTGTCCTGGGGCCGTCCTCACCGCTGCTTGGCCAGACGCTGAGAGCGGTTAAAATACCTGAAAAGACAGGCCTGATCGTCCTGGCGATCAAAAAAGCGGCCGGGCAGATGATCTTCAACCCCGGCTCCGACGAAAAACTGCTGGTTGGGGACTCGATGATTGTCCTGGGAACAGATGAACAGATTAACGCGCTCAAGCGGCTGTCTCATGACAGCGGCGAGCGTGCCTGCCCCTGATCAGGCAGACGGAGGACCGGCTTTATTCTGGCCGCGTCCGCGCCGAAAGCCGCGTCCCTGCCCCTGGCCCATGCCGCCACGACCCAATCGCCGGCAGGCGCCCCAGCAGCTGGTCGAGTTGCATCCTGGACGCTCCATATCCTCCGGACAGCACTCCAGGTTTTCCGAATGGCATTCCGGGCAGAGGTAGCGGCCCTGGTCAGCTTCCAG
>JAAYLM010000022.1 GCA_012521915.1 Oscillospiraceae bacterium
GTGGTATTTGTCACACGGATCAGTGCCTTGATCTTATCGCCCGAATGCCAAAAGTCCTGGTTAAGCAGAAAATCCAGCTTAACACCTTCTGTGATCCGTGATATGGCCTGCTGATACCCGGGATGAAGACTCAGGATATCATCAGCATTGCTAACATCGCTGTTGCTCTGGCGGTTGCTGGTGTCAAGAGAAAAATGAGGACTGCTTGACCAATCAATGGTGATCTGACAGCCTGTAGCTGACAGAATGAGCGTTAGCAGACCCGCTGCCATGGTCAAACGGAAGTATACTGACCAACTGAACTTGATTGAAAAAACTTGTTTTATGCGGATCACCTCACTACATCAGACCGTTCCGCCACTAAGGCCGGATCTAGTCCATAACTGATTATTGGACGTGTTGCACCTTGGCTGCGTTCCGTGTAAGAACCTATCAGTATCACCTGGGGTAAAACTGGGAGAAAGGGTGTTATGATAAGATTCATACTACAGTCGGGCAAAGGAAGATGAGCGCTTTCTTGAAGCTCTGGAACTATTGCAATCAAAAATGATTGACGGGTAATTTGTGGTTGAACGTGTTGTTCCCAAACTCGCAGGATTATCTTTCTGTAAAAAAGGAACCCCCAACGTGCTGGCAACAAAACACTTTTTTGAAATCATGCGAAATCTTGAACGATGAGGAGCTATTGAGTGAAATGGCCTGATCAGGCCTCAAGGATACATCCGGTTGGCATTGATGGAAATATGGATTCCAGAGGCTAAGATGCAGACATGAGCTTCAGTGTTTTATTGGGAGGAAAACAAATGGGACAGAAACAAATAAATCGCGTCCATATGATTGGCAACACCCACTTTGATCCAGTATGGCTTTGGTCATGGGATGAGGGCTTGTCTTCTATCCGATCAACTTTTCGCTCAGCATTGGATCGGATGAAAGAAAATGACGAATTCATCTATTCATTCAGCTGTCCGCCAGTCTTTGAGTGGATCCGCCAGGTTGATAAGGATTTATTCACTGAGATTCAAGAACGGGTTGCTGAAGGACGTTGGTGTTTGTCAGAGGGTCTATGGCTCCAGCCAGACTTGAATACAGCAACCGGTGAAAGTTATGTGCGTCAATGCTTGCACGGGCAACGCTATTTAAAAAAGTATTTTAACCGATATTCTGATACAGCATTTAATATCGACAGCTTTGGGCATAGCCTGATGTTGCCGCAGATTTTTCAAAAATCAAACATCAAGTACTATGTTATCGGACGTCCAGATATGAAGGATCTATCCATTAGTGATCCTTTGTTCCTTTGGGAAAGCTCTGATAAAAGTCAGGTGACGGTATATCGTGCAGGCGTTATAGCAGGAGCGTTTTCTGCTGACATTGCTGGTCAGATTGATAAAGCTTTAGCACAAATTGATGGGTTTAAACATGATCTGATGATTGTGTATGGTGTAACGAATCATGGCGGCGCACCAACCAAGAGATTATTAGCCGAGATCAATCGGAAGAAGAAAGAAAGCCATCATCAGGTTATCTACAGTGACACAAGCAAATTTTTTCAATCTCAAAATATTTCATCGCTGCAGGTTTTACGTGATGAAATACCGATACGCTTTTTTGGTGTTTTCAGTAATCATAATGATACGAAAAAAAATAACCGAATCGCTGAACGTTGTGTCCTTAATGCAGAGAAAGCAGCATTGCTCAATCGCATGATCAATGGCAGACCGTATCCGTCTGAGACCCTGACAGCTTGTTGCCAAGACATCTTATTCAATCAGTTTCATGATATTCTGGGAGGCGCTTGTATTGAAGATGCGTATACAGATGCCAGCAATCTCTACGGTCGTTCTATGCAGAATGCGAACGAAATCATGCATTACTCTCTGCAGGCAATAACCCGCCGGATTAATTGCCAGATTTCCCGAACGGCTGATAACGCTTGGAATCTGGTCGTTTGGAACCTTAATCCTTTTGAAGTGGATGAACCCATTGAAGCTGAAGTACAGTGGGCATGGGAATTTGATTGGTATAAAGGGGATATCTGCCTTTCAGATGATCAAGGCATTGAAATCGAGTGCCAGCTGATCCAGACACGGTCGACCATATCAGGATTTCGGTCCCGCTTTGTTTTCAAGGCCTGTATACCTTCACTCGGGTATAAAGTTTTTCATGTACTACAAAAGTCAGCAAGGGATCATATGAAAGGTGCAGCGCTCACTGCGTCAGAATCCGTATTGGAATCTCAATGGCTGCGTGTGGAATTGTGTGCGCAAACCGGAAGTATCCAGAAAATTATAGATAAAAAAGACAATCGTGTCATTGCTGGCCAATGTGCGTTGCCAATCGTTTTGGAAGACACGAGTGACACGTGGGCATTTAATTTTAAGGAATACGGGGTACAGGAAAATTTTGCTATGCAATCAGCTAAAGTTTTGGAATGTGGTGAAATTCGCGCAAAAGTTCGTACCATAGCTGTTTGCGGACGGTCTACTATAGAACAGGATTTTACGATCTACAGGGATTCATCTATTGTTGATGGCTACTATCGTGTTCATTGGCATGAGCAACAGAAAACTTTAAAATTTTCTTTTGACCCATGTGTCAAAGAACCTCAACTGAAAGCAGCAGCACCATATTGCTCAGTGTCTCGGCCGTTCGATGAAAAAGAGATGCCTGTGGGTGAATGGTTGGCTGTCTATGGAAAAGAGAATGGCAACGGGATGGCCATCTTGTGGGATTCTATCTTTGCCTATAACACCAAAGAGGGAAGGATTCAGGCTACTGTATTGAGAAGTCCTATTTATGGCGACTTACGTACAAAAGAGCTGGATTCATCTAAAGTGTATGACTATATGTCTCAAGGTGTTTCTGAAGGGAAATGGCGAATGATCAGATCATTGAGAAAGGATGAAGCGTATCTATGGCGAGCAAGCTCTGCGTTCAATAATGTCCCGGTTATTGTTATCGAATCAAATCATGGTGGCGATTTATCTGATACAAACAGGTTTTGGTCGCAGGATGGATGCGAGCGCATATGGTTAACGGCATTGAAGCAGGCTGAAGAAGGAGATGACATCATCATGCGCCTGCAAAATGTTACGGATACACCGCAGCAGGTATCCGTGCAATTTCTGTCCATTGTTGTACCAGATATCGTGTTGCAGCCTTACGAAATTAAAACAATGAGTTGGAATCCATCTGGCCGGATGCGGGAAGTTAATCTATTGGAGGAATAGAAAAGCAAGGTGTGCCAATTGATGTTGTGTTTGGAAAATGGCTCATGGATCAAAAGGGTACACATTGTTCTAATTTGAAGCATAAAACCTATAAGTTGATCATTGGAGGTCTGTTTGTATGCCGGAGAGAAATTATGCGTTTCGTGAAAAACTGCAGCAGGTTCATCCATGCAACATAGCAGATGCTGCTATATGGAAAAACATTGAAGGATGCGTCATTGACGATACATGGGAAATCATTGCTCCTCTCGATGAATCCAGGCTTATTAACTATATCGGACGTGATTTTTGCGATTTTCTGGATACTTCATTAAGCGTTTACCCGCGCTATCGCCGTGTAGATGATTTTAACAAGGATTTAGCTGACCCGACCGGGAAAATAATCTTAACAACTGAGGAGAAGTCTGGTATTCCGCTTAACTCGTCTGATCCAATGTCTTACCGCCTTACAGTAGCTCATGATCATATCATACTTTGCGGGAAGTGTGATCGAGGCCTGGCTCAAGGTTGTTATTATCTTGAAGATATCATGCGTGAAAACTCAGGTCCGGTTATACCTTTTACCGATACAGAGCATGCACCACTTTTTTCTCCCCGTATGACCCATTCAGGCTTTGAGCAGGACACCTTTCCAGACGCATATTTGCAACGCATTGCTCATTACGGTATGGATGCCGTGATCGTTTTTGTAAATGGTCCTGACCGTATCTGCCGTGGGCAAAACCGCCCGGATACACTCTGGCATGAGGGTAAAGAGTACTGCGATTTAGAAAATTTGGCATGGCGTGCCAGCGGCTTTGGCATTGATGTCTATGCTTACAGCTTTTTCATCAACGAAAAGCATCCCGACGAGGAAGACGCGAGCGCGTATTATGATTCGACATTTGGTGAATTGTTTCGCCGCGCACCAAGTCTGAAAGGTATTATATTTGTCGGAGAGGCATTTGAGTTCCCAAGCCGTGATCCGCACACCATAGGACATCGTTGTCAGATTAAGCTACCGGATGATAAGGGTTTTAATGTTGGTTGGTTTCCTTGTAGTGACTATCCTGCATTTGTCACATTGGTTCGAGACGTAATCCGTCGACAAAAACCTGATGCTGACATTATTTTGTGGTCATACAATTGGGGCTTTCAACCGAAGGATCTTCGTCTGCGACTTATCCGCAATTTGCCAAAGGACATCACCTTATTGGTAACCTATGATATGTTTGAAGTTTTTGTCGGTGAAAATGGTGAGCGTTATAAGGTTGACGATTACTCACTGTCCTACGAAGGTCCGGGAGAGTATTACATCACAGAAGCTGAAGAAGCAGCAAAATTAGGATTGAAGCTGTATACAATGGCAAATACCGGTGGTCGCACATGGGATCATGGCGCGGCACCGTACTTGCCCATGCCACAACAATGGATTCGACGCTATAAGGGGTTGCGTGATTCGCATATAAGGCATAACTTGTCTGGGATCATGGAATCTCACCATTACGGTTGGGTTCCATCGTTTATATCCGAACTTGCGAAATTCGCTTTTTGGTCTTATGGTACCGATGTGGAAAAAAAGTTATTTCGAATAGCTGTACGTGATTTTGGAGACGGTGCAGAGGACGCAATACGTGCGTGGGAACTCATGAGTGAAGGCATTCGCAGCGTGATTGCAGCGGGTGCAGATCAGAGTGGCCCTGGCAGGATCGGCGTTGGCTATCCACTGGTTTTCGATCAGGATGAATTGAATTTTCCCAGTGATGATTCATTGTTTCACGCTTGTGACGGGCAAAAAAACGGTATCTGCAACTTTCAATACTCGGAACGTCCATTGGAACAAGCGGGTATTGTTGCACTGAGGCTCTCCCGTGCCAAAGAAACAGAGAAAAAGTACGCTCAAGCCGTCTGCCATATGACAAATGCAGCCCAACAATCAACATCTTCAAAAAAGGCCGACGCATCACTTGAGGTCGGATTGCTTCGTTATTATTTGCAGTCAATCCGAACGGTCATTCATGTGAAGCAGTGGAACATTCTTAAAGCAATACAATCAGCAAGCGACAGAGAAGCGGCATACAGGTTGTTGTCTCCGCAGGTTGTGGGCTTGCTTCGAGGTGGTTCTATGGAATCAATTCAAGAAGCAATGAAAAAAGTAGCTTGGGCAGAGATAAAGAATGCGGAAGAAGCGATTCAAATGGTGGTTGAAAACTCTTTGCTCGGGTTTGAGGCGACGATGGGTTATGTCAGTGATGCAGAGCATATAAAATGGAAAATAGACGTTACCAGGGAATCCTTGCGTCGTGCATTGCATTGGCGCGGTGATGCATCATGCTGATTTGTTTTTTATGACACCAAAGCCATAACGTCCATTGGATAAATAGCAAAGCGGTAACACAACGACAGGATTATCGGCGGTTTCTCCTGCTGCGCAGGCTGTTTGACCACATCTATATCGTACTAGTTGTGTGTATCATTAGTTCAAAAGTATAAAGAGGTGCAGTGCGTTGGAAAGATACATAGAAAAGAAAAAATCTCTTGACGTTTATGACAAAGTTGATGTCCTTATTGTTGGAGGAGGACCAGCTGGATTGATGGCTGCCTTGGCCGCTAAAATGACTGGCGCAAAAAAAGTATTACTCATAGAACGTTATGGCTTTCTTGGCGGTATGATGACAGCTGGAACTGTTTTAAATTTGCGTACCTTCAATGA
>JAAYLM010000196.1 GCA_012521915.1 Oscillospiraceae bacterium
AACGTGTTGTACGGTTATAGCCACCTTCATTGGTGAAATTGAAGGCATAAGTCTGGTCGTCAATCAAAGGTTTTTTACTTTCTATGCCCATTAGGGACCACGTTCCGCTGCTGATATAAACAAAATCGTCCTGTGTCGACGGAACGGCCACAACCGCGGATGCTGTGTCATGTGATGTAACCACCATGGCAGGTATGGGGTCAAGGCCCAGTTCTGTGCAAATCTGCGGTGATAGTGCGGCTGCGGACTGACCGGGATGGACAACAGGGCATAATATTTCTGCCGGCAGGCCCAGACGTTCAAGCAGCTCATGATCCCAGTCACAAGTGTAAGGATTCAACATCTGTCCGGTTGAGGCAATGGTAAATTCTGTCTGGCGGTGTCCGGTCAGCAAATAGAGGAACAGATCCGGCATATGAAGCAGGCAACGTGCCTGGCGTAGCAGCTCCGGTCTTTTTGTCTTGAGCGCGTAAAGCTGGTACAGGGTGTTGAAATGCAGAAACTGTGTACCGGTACGCTGATAGAGGTCATCACGGGGAATGAGCCGGAAGACCTCGTCCATGACTCCCTTCGTCCGGCTGTCGCGATAGTGGACAGGGTTTTCCAGAATACGCCCATCCTGATCCAGCAGTCCAAAGTCAACACCCCAGGTGTCAATCCCCAGGCTGTCAATCTTCCCGCAGTTTTTAGCTTTAAGCAAGCCCTGCTTGATTTCATGAAAAAGCCGCAGCACATCCCAATAAAGGGTGTCACCAACTTGAACCGGATCGTTGGGAAAACGGTGCAGCTCCTGCAAATCTATGCGTTCACCATCGAACTGCCCCAGCATGGCACGTCCGCTTGACGCGCCGAAATCAAAAGCGAGTACTTGTTTCTTCACCATCATGTTCAACCTCCTGCGTTCTTCATCCCGCAACAGCGTTTACCCGCCAGTCAGACGGGATATAAACACAAAAGTCAGCGAGCGGCAATGTTTCTGCGATAGTGTTCGCCTTCCCAGTTGCTGACAAACTGACGGCCGGCCTCGCTCATGGTGCAAAGACGCCGGCCAGAGCTGCGTACAACCTTGTTGATGAACAGCACCGCGCAAATCGTTTCTTCGATGGTCTGGGCTTCATTACGTCCACAACGATAGAGTACATCGCCATTTTCGCGGAAAATCGTGCATTTTAGAGCTAACGGTCCGTCTTTCGGCGCTTGCTTACCCAGCATATCAGCCATTGTCCCCTCCTCGGCAACATCCACCTGCCCGCCGAGATAAACAAGTTGATCGGGATAGAGCGCGTCTGTGGCAAGCATATTCAGATTCCAGTCCTTTGTCTGCAGTGCTTCCCGCAGCCAGGGAGTCGCGGAGCGCCAGACCTGACCGGCTTCGCCAGCTGGCGTATCCACTGCTTCGACAGCAACCTCCGGCCAATCTGCTGCGGAGACTGAATAAGCCTGCGCGATTCGTTCATTGACTGTATCATGCAGCGCCAGGCAGTAATCCACATCATCTCCCGTAATGACAAGGCCGTGGTTTTGCATGAATAAAATCGCCGGTTTATGGCCTGAACGCTGAATCTCAGTCTGGATCGCCTGCTGCACCGCGAAAGTCAGCTGGGCACCCGGGTTGATATAAGGGATGTAAACGTGCTTCTCAGCCAGTCCATCCAGCACCTGGTCAGCGATCATCGAACCTTCCACCGAGCAAGTAGCCAGATTCGCGTAAACAGGATGGGTGTGCAGGACAAATCGACCCAGAAGTGAATGAAAACCAGCTTCAACAGAAGGCCGCAACGCCGCCAGTTCCGCGATATTCCGGGTAGCTGACCTGGCGCAGGCGGAACCCTCTTTTTCCACATCAGCCAGGGTCCGCGGATCTGTCTTGCCGTAAAAATCAAGAAGCTGCTGATAATCAACGACAGCATACGCTTTATCCAGATCAATCTGATCCAAACGGAAGCCGGATGCTTTAATGGCCATGAGCGACGTGTTAAGCTTGCATGATGTATTGCCACCGCCGCCCTGTACATAATCCGAACGGCGGCCGGCAACGCGTGACAAGCGGACAAATGCGTCCAGGCTTTTCTGGTGCTGCTCTATGAATGATGTGTTCTTTTCCATATGAACCTCCGGTTCTCAGGGACAGCCAGGCGGACTGGGCTGTTCGGCATACCTTTATTGGCGTAACTTCAGGACTTCATTTTCATAAGCATGGACTGCGTCAAGCCAGTCAGCACCGACCGGAACCCCTTCAGCAGCACAAAATTGATCCCAGACAGCTGTATATGGCAGCGACCGGGCTTCTTCCATCATGGCCAGCCGATCGGTATACCTGCCAGCCTGCTCCAGTGCCTTTAGTTTTTCTGTCGGCTCCAGCAGAGCTGCCAGGATGGCTTTCTGTGTTGCCCGCAAGCCGATAACCCAGGCGGCGACCCGGTTGATGCTACCGTCAAAAAAGTCTGTAGCCAGGTAAACACGGCCAAAACCACTAGCCCGTTTGATTTCGCGCATGACATCAAAAACCTGTTCGTCTGATATGACGACATGGTCGCTGTCCCATTTGACACCCCGGCTGACATGGATCAGCAATTTCGGGTTAAAGAGCAAGAGTGAGGATATTTTGTCAGCGATGGTTTCTGTCGGATGAAAATGGCCCATATCCAAAGTCAGCATGAGATGATCGCAGCCATTCGCCCGGGCATGCGCGACATAACCCATATAGAACTCGTGTGACCCCACTGTGTAACTCTCCACACCGACACCAAAAAGCTTGCATTCAACAGCGTCCAGCAGATATTCAGCCGGATAACGTTCTGCCAGAATCTCATCAAGTGAGTCGCGAAGCAAACGGCGATAGGCATAACGGTCGGCAGGCATGTCTTTCATGCCGTCAGGAACCCAAATATTATTCACAACCGGCTGCCCCAGCTCTTTGCCGATATCCGCGGCAATGCGCCGGGAGGCTTTGCAGTGATCAATCCAGAAGCGCCGGATTGATTCATCAGGATGGGACAGGGTCAGATTATCCGCAGCCTTGGGATGGCCGAAACAGGTAGGGTTAAAATCAAGGGCTACGCCTCTTTCTTTAGCCCAGGCGATCCAGCGTGAAAAATGACGTGTCTCATAGGCGTCACGGTCAACAGATTCGCCATCCAGTTCCGCATAACTGGCATGCAGATTGATTTTCTGCCTGCCAGGGATCAGCGTCATCGCCAGATCAAGGTCGGATCGCAGTTCATCACCATTCCGGGCCTTGCCGGGATAAGCCCCAGTTGACATGATTCCGCCGGAGACACCGCCTGCTGTGCGCTCCAGACCGGTCACATCATCACCCTGCCAGCAGTGCATGGAAACGGGTAGCTGTTTGAGCTGCTGGAGAACGGCGTCTGTATCTACACCGTACTGGGCATAAACAGCAGCAGCTGCTTCATAACTTTGACGGATCATTTTTTCATTTTGCATGGGATATCCTCCTTGGCCGCAAAGTCTGCGGTTACATGTTTACAAAAGGTTGCCCTCAAGTTTCGGAATGGTAATGCCGCATTGCCAGGTCACGGAAAGAGCGGACGCGCTTTGGAAGGGCTGGCTCTTCCTTGCAGGATGGCGTGGCGAACAGCCCCTTTTCCAGATTTTCTGTAGCCAGGAGCTCATGACCAATCAAAGCCCAGGCTGCGTCATACAAATTTTCAAAGAGCGGATCACGCATGGCTTCGCAGACAAATTTTTGACGAGGCTGATTGATATCCTCGCCACTGATCTGGAACAACTCATACCGCTCGCACAGTGATCTGAGGCGTAAAAGCTGGTCGCGGGTATTGCGTGATGGCATATAGGTCACACCATGAAAGCCCAGGTCTTTCAAGTGCGAAATCAGATCTTCCAGATAAGCATCTTCAAAGGCCTGCGCTTTTTTGTCGCCAGTCACCGAATCAGTCACATCACCCAGATATGCATACGCCAGAATGATGCCATGACTGCTGGCAAAGTCAACCAGCTCAGAAACCGGCGGACACTCATCAGTTGCTTCAATATAGAATTTATCGACCAGATCACTTTTTAAAACACCCAGTAAATCATAAGCCAGATGGGGATTATGAGGATCACTCAGCTGTTCTCTGGTTTTGGAACGCACCGGAACACGCAGTGTGTTTTCCAGGAAAGCCAACAGCTGCGCGGGCTCAACAAAACGTTTGATCAGCTGCTGTGCGACCGCAAAAAGGAGGTGGCGTTCAGTTATCTGCCCGCCATCATGGGCCATGGACAACGGAATGACATCCTGATCATAGTCGATTGTCAGTCCGGCTGGCTGCAATAGACCGTTGAGCCTTTCGGTCATCAGGTGGTTGCGCTTTCCGCGGGCACGCAAAACCGGTTTAAACCAATTTGCCACCGCGTCAATCTGGCTGTGCGGTACGCCATGCATGGTGACATAAGCGATGGTGTCCTGATCCGGGTTATTAATCCGGCGGCCGGCAAAGGGTGTTCCGGCGAACGAGACCCGGCTTTCAGCGCCAATGGTTGTGGGCAAACCCAGAATGCGTCCTGCTTCGATAAACTCACGGGCTCCGGCAATGGTGTCATGATCCATGATGCCTGCTGTCGCCAGACCGGCCTGCATGGCCATCCAGGCAGCTTTCGTAGGTGAATAGGGTGAAAAAGAATACTGCGTGTGGATGTGGTTGTTCACATCCCGGTTGGCGACGGCATCCGTCATCACGGATGCAAACTGCTGCCGCCACTGCCGTAAAGCGTCCAGTCGCTGTGACGTTGCGGGTGCGTTGAATGCTTCAATAAGATCATACTCGGCCTTGCTTGGCATAGGTTATCTCCTGCATTGTTGTTGGCATTATTCTACCATAAAAGTACTCAAACAGTCAGAAAAAAGGCTGGCGGCCCGGCGATGAACGCCGGACCGCCTGTATGTCTTCCTATAGATCAGCCTTTGTGGTCTATAGTCAATCCTTAAACGCCCAACCTGCTGCGCCGCATCATTTCGACATCAGTCATGAGGTGACTGGCGCTGTAACCGGCGATCGGCTGGATCCGCTCGTGAAAAATATCGACAAACCAATCTGCTTGCGGGAAGAAATGGTTTTCAAGCTCAAAAGCCGGAGTAATCCAGTTACGTGATCCCAGGACAATGGCCGGAGCATCCAGGTCATCAAAGCAAAGGTCATTAATGTTGCGGGCCATGTCATTGAGGTAGGAACCTCGCTCACAAGCATCGCCTGAGATAATGATCTTTCCTGTTTTCCGCACGGATTCAACAACGATATCATAGTTAAACGGCACCATGGACCTGGCATCAATGACTTCTGCGTCAATACCCTGTTCCGCGAATTTTTCCGCTGCTTCCAGAGCCCTGTACAGGGTGGCGCTAATGGTCAGGATGGTCAGGTCCTTGCCCTTTTTCTTGATGTCGGGTTCGCCGATCGGCACTTCGTATGACTCAGCCGGCACACCACCCTCGTGGAACATCTCGCCGATATCATAGATCCGCTGGCTTTCAAAGAAAATAACCGGATCAGTCCCGTTAAGGGCAGCGGTCATTAAGCCTTTGGCATCATATGGTGTCGCCGGGAAAACGACCTTCAAACCGGGTATGTGGGTGCAGAGCGCTGTCCAGTCCTGTGAATGTTGTGCGCCGTACTTAGAACCGACAGAGACACGCAGGACAACTGGCATTTTCAAAATGCCGGCTGACATGGCCTGCCATTTGGGCAGTTGGTTGAAGACTTCGTCACCAGCACGGCCGAGGAAGTCACAGTACATCAGTTCAACCAAGGCGCGGCCACCGCTCATGGCATAACCGACAGCTGAACCAACGATGGCGCCTTCGGATATGGGGGAATTGAAAAGGCGATGGTACGGGATGGCTTCTGTCAAGCCGCGGTAGACCGCAAAAGCACCGCCCCAATCTCGATTTTCTTCGCCGTAGGCCACCAGTGTCGGATCCTCATAGAATTTATCCAGAATCGCTTCGAACAGACCGTCACGCAGCTGGTAGACTTTATTTTTGGAAACCAGACCGCCTTTTTCGTCATAGGCGAAACGGCTCTTACGGGCTATCTGCTTGAGTCGGGGATTCTCTTCTTTGGGCATCAGGACATCGCAAGGGCGATCTTCCATGCGCATGACCGACTGGTTGGAGAACATCATTTTTTCGATCGCATCCGGGTTTTTAGCAAGGTCCATGCGGGGGGAAAGCTTCGGATCGATTGCCAGGGAGACGGCATGTGTCACAGTGCGGACAACCTGTTCGTCGATTGCTTCGAAAGCCGCTTCGTCAGCAATACCGGCTTCAATCAGCTTACTGCGGAAGGAAACGATGGAATCCTGCTGTTCCCAAGCTTCTTTTTCTTCTGCAGTACGATATGAATCAGCATCTGATGGTGAGTGGCCGGCGTAACGGTATGTTAGCGTGTCCAGCAGGACGGGGCCACGCTTTTCTTCCAGCACAGCTTTTTTCCTGCGGAAAGCGTCAATAACAGCCAGTGGGTTGTAGCCGTCAATCCGCTCTGCGTGCATCTGATCCGGATTGATGCCGGCACCGATTCGAGCTACCATATCATAACCCATCGTTTCACCACGTGTCTGCCCGCCCATGGCATACTGGTTGTTCATGATGTTGAAAATCAGCGGAAGGCCACCTTTCATGTCGCCTTCCCACAATGAGCGGAACTGATCCATGGCAGAAAGCATAAAGCCTTCCCAGACCGGGCCGCAGCCCAATGAGCCATCACCGATATTGCAGACAACCAAACCTGGTTTGCGATTGATTTTCTTGTAAAGGGCGGCACCGACTGAAATATCCCCCGAGCCGCCGACAATGGCATTGTTCGGATAAATACCGAAAGGCAGGAAAAAGGCGTGCATGGAGCCACCCAGACCCTGGTTGAAACCTGTTTCCTTGGCAAATATTTCTGCCAGGGCGCCATAAACCAGAAAATCAACAGCCAGTTCTTTGACTGTTTTGTCCTTGCCACGAGCCGCCTCTTCGACGACTCGCCATGTTTTGCCATCCAGGAAGCGTTCCATGATCCCCATCAAATCCGCATCTGAAAGCTTCTCAATCGCGGAAAGGCCTTTCGCCAGGATTTCCCCGTGGCTGCGATGAGATCCGAAGATGGTATCATCCGGAGTCAACAGATAAGCCTGGCCGACCGATGCTGCTTCCTGACCGATGGACAGGTGTGCCGGTCCCGGGTTGTTATACTCGAGGCTATTGTAAGTGTTGGTTGTTTTGATCGCGTACAGCATCGACTCAAACTCACGGATCAGGCGCATATCGTGATAAATGCGCATAAGATTGTCTTTTCCGTACGCACTGGCTTCGTCTTTGATGCTCTTGTTGTACTGGTTGACCGGAATGTCCGTAAACTTGATCCATTCAGCTTTTCGTGCTTCTTCCGGTCGAATGAACAATTGTTTTGCCATGGCGATTACCTCCGCTTTGTCGACAGGCCGCCAGCCTGCCGCTCTTTATCTGTTCTTGGCCGGAATCAGGGTGTCCGGGTTCCGGCGTGTTCTATGATCGGTCGTGTTTTTTATGATAACGGCTGTCAAGTGTGAAAAATAGCTTCGCGTATAATCTCTCCAACTGTTGGATGTGGAAAAATAAATTCTTTGATATCGCTGATCTTCATCTCTGTCTCCACCATGAAACCTGCTGCAAGAATGATTTCAGACGCATACCCGCCCAGCAGGTGGCAGCCCAGAATCCGCTCGCGATCATTGTCGACCAACAGCTTGATAAGTCCGTTGCCTCCATCATTTTCAGCCATGTAACGGCCGCTGAAAGTCATGGGCAGGACAACTTTCCGATAGTTCAGTTGCTTTTCATGACAGGTTTCTTCTGTTTCTCCAACAAAAGCCATTTCCGGATTGGTGTAAATGACTGATGGCATAGCCTGGTAGCGCATGATGTCCTTTTTGCCGAGAATGGTGTTGATCACAACTTCTGCTTCCCGATAAGCTGCATGGGCCAGCATCCAGGCACCGTTGACATCTCCGGCCGCATAAACATCCGGCACATTGGTCAGGCCTTGCCGGTCTGTGACGATCCTGCCCCGAACCACATCAACGCCGATGTTCTCCAGCACGATGTCACGTGTGACCGGTCTGCGGCCTACACTGAGCAAAACACGGTCAGCAGCGACAGCCTGCTCGCCATTGCTGTTCTTAAAGTAGACCTTGCCATCCGCGACGCGCGTAACCTGGCTGTTGAGATGAAAACGGATACCCTGTATCGTGAAAGCCTGCTGCAGTGCCGTGCTGATTTCCCGGTCAGCATTGCCTGCGATATGATCCAGCATCTCGATGACCGTCACCTGGCTGCCACAAGTCTGGAAGTAGCCGGCCATTTCCAGACCAATGACACCACCACCGATAACAACCAGATTTTGCGGGATTTCCTGCAGGTCAAGGATTTCGCGATTGGTCAGCACGGTACCATCCAGCAGACCTTCCTTGACCCCCGGGATGGGCGGGACTAACGCCTCTGATCCGGTCGCGATCAAAAGACGCCTACCTTCAACAACCTGGTCACCAACAGCAACGCGCACGACACCATCAGCTCGTTCCAGGATTGTGCCAGTACCATTGATGATATTGACTTTACCTGCTTTAAGCGTCGCGGTAATACCGGCCACCAGCTTTTTCACCACTTTGTTTTTCCGCTGTATAACAGCCGGCTGATCCAAGGTCACCTTCTCAGCATGAACCCCGTAAACCTGGCCATGCTTGGCGTGCTCATATATTTTCGCGCTGTTCAGCAAAGTTTTCGAGGGGATGCAGCCTTCATTCAGGCAGACACCGCCAATCTTGTTTTTCTCGATCAGTGCGGTAGCCAGACCGGCGGCTCCGGCCCGCTCCGCGGCCAGATATCCGGCAGGTCCGCCGCCCAGTATTATCAGTTCATGCATAAGTGATCCTCCCTGAAGTGATGCGCTCATTGCATGAGCAGCAGCGAAAAATTCTCCAGAACCTGCTTAAGATCCTTGAGAAAGCGGGCAGCCGGCGCACCGTCTACAGCCCTGTGATCAAAGGTAAGGGAAAGGCCCATCGCCGGATATGTGATCAGTTCACCGTCAACTTCACGCACCCGCGTCACAATGGTGTTGACACCCAGAATGCATGTCTGCGGCGGATTGATGACCGGTGTGAAGCTTTCGATATCAAGCGTGCCCAGATTGGTTACCGTGAAGGTGCCGCCTTTGAGCAGATCAGGGCTGATGGTCCCTTTCTGGCAGGCCGCCGATAGTTCCTTGACCTGTACAGAAATATCCGCCAGAGGTCGTGTGTCAGCATCGGTGAGCGTGGGAACCATCAAGCCGCGGGGTGTATCAATGGCTACGCCAAGATGCACGTGCTTGAAATAGGTCATTTTCTCGTCGTCATAATGTGCGTTGCATGCGGGATGGCGTGGCAACACGCGCGCTACCGCATAAAGCAGGATGTCATTGATCGTCGGAACTGATTCAGCCAGGGAGAATCCCTGTTCTGCAGTCAGGCCACTGGATGCTGCTTGTTTTAGTTTCTTTCGCAAAGCCAGAATATCTGAGCAGTCGAAGCTGCTGTTCAAGGTGAGCTGGGCCATCGAGGCAAGCGATGCGTGCATGGAACGGGCAATCACTTTCCGGATGTTGCTGTGTTTTTCTGTCCAGGTGTCCGGTCCGGCTGTTGCGGGCTGCGCCTGAGGTATCGCCGTCGTGTCTGGTGTTGCCTGACCGGCCTGCACATCCTGAACACCGACACGGCCGCCAATCGCAGTCCCCTCCGTCGCAACCGGATAGGTACCGGCAGCACCTGTGGCCAGCTTGCCGCTGTCGATCAGTTGCCGGACATCGCGTTCTATGATGCGGCCTTTAGGCCCGCTGGCTACAGCCTGGCGCAGGTCGGCGTTGCTTTTTTCAGCAAGATTGCGGGCACGAGGACTGATCGCACCCGACTGCCCGCCTGCTGACTGAGTCGAATCAGCCTGTTTCTCTGCGGGACGCGCCTCTTCAAGGGTTACGGGTTGTTCGGCTGTCTGTTCAGCAGCCGCTTCCGCAGCCGTTCCACCTTCAGGAGCAAATTCGCTGGTGTCTTCGCCCGGTTCGCCAATGACACAAACATTTGTCAGGACGGGGACATCGTCACCTTCCTCAAAATAGATCTCCAGCAATGTGCCGTCCACTTTTGCTGTCTCATCGAAAGTTGCCTTATCTGTCTCATATGTGAAAAGGATATCCCCTGTCTGCACAGGATCCCCTTTTCCTTTATGCCACTGCCCTATAATGCAGCTTTCGACAGATTGCCCTTGCCTGGGCATAATGACAGGTGTTGCCATGAATGATGTCCTCCTTTATTTCAACATGTTCTGGCCACCCGTCACCGGCATGGCCTGACCTGTTTCATAGGTTTGTTCGACACAATATAAAATAGCCCGGGTTACATCAACTGGCGAGTAGCCTCGCCGCATGGGCACCTTGTCAACATAAAAGTTGTAGACATCCTCGACGCTCTTTGCCCCGGGCACTTTTCCTGCTTTGAGGTACTGGATAAAAAGCCCCTTCTCCGGATCACTCCAGAGCGGGCCTTCATAGTAATTCCCCGGACAGATCGCATTGACTTTGATGCGGTCCGCAACCAGCTCTTTGGCAAAACTCTGCACCAGGCCTATGCCGCCGAATTTACTGCCGGCATAGGCAAAATTGCGATTGGATCCTTCCAAGCCGGACTTGGAGTTGATCTGAATGATATCCGTTGTGCAGTCTGGTGCAAAACGCGTCTGTAGTTTCATGGGCACAGAACCGTATTTGCTCACCAGGAAGAAAGCCGTGTAATTGATTCTCGTAACAAACTCAAAGGTCTCCAGGCTCATCTCTTCCAGACCTCCGGCGCGTAAAACACCGGCATTACTGATCAGCAGGTCGATTCCCCCCAGCGAAAGCACGACGGTCTCAACCATCTGCTGCACCGAAGCCTCGTTGCCGACATCAACCCGGACAGAAAAAGCCGTCCCCTCACCGTGTTCACGGTTTAAATCATCAGCCACCTGCAAGGCTGCCGGTTCATTGAGATCCGCGATCACCAGAACACCGCCTGCCGCGGCCAGTTCCCGGGCGATCCCCTCGCCAAAGCCCTGGGCGGCTCCGGTCACCAGGCAAATACGCCCGGCAAGACGGGCCTGCCTCTTGGCAGGTGTGGTCGGATTGATCCGGAAAGTGCCCAGACCAGAAATAAAAACAGCTGATACAGCGCGTTCCGGCAGCTGTACCGACAATTCTGCAAGCAATGCGTCAAGTGTGGCAAAGGCTGCGCCATCCAAAACAATCGCGTCACCAGACACTGCCGGCAGCTTTTCCTCTTCAATAAACGAAACACGAACGGCCGCACAGCCAAGCAGAGCGCGAATAGCAGGCACGATGCCGGCAGCTGTTGTTCGCTTGTTTTGCGTGATCCAGCTAATCAAATGATTTTCCCCTTTCATTCTGGTATAACCTTTATGCCTGGCCGCGCCGGGGGCATGGCCAGGCTCAACAGGCATCAAATCGATTCAGCATGTGCCAGCAG
>JAAYLM010000197.1 GCA_012521915.1 Oscillospiraceae bacterium
CCGGCACCTGTTCCCGACCCCATCCTGCCTGATACAGGCTACGCTGCCGGTGAACTGGAAAAACCGGCCGCGGATCCGAATGATGGACCGCAGCCGGATCCCTTGCAACAATCTATCTTTGATCGTGAATCGGACGGGGCAGGCCACTGACTGGTCGTTTCGCCTCACCGCCCGCCAGTCAGCTCTCCAGCAGATCCGGCAACGCCTGAATACGCTGCCCCAACTCAGAAGCGAGCTCGTCGACCTTGACCAGATCATCCTGGGTGGGCAGGCCTTTAACCAGGAGGGTCGGCAGTCTTTCCGCCTTGATGTTGCCTGTCAGCGCAGTCAGGGTCTTTTCAGCTTGGGTCGCCCAGCCATATGAACCAACCATGGCCATGAATTTAGTCTTCGGTCTGACCGCGTTGGCGATCATGGCGGCATAGGCCATGTTCGGGTGAGGTCCGCCCAGCACCGTCGGTGTGGCCAGTACGACAGCGGCCGCGTCAACCAGATCCATAATAAAGTGGCCTGTTTCAAGCGTCAGGCTGTCCGGCCTGTTGCCCAGATTGCGGCAGACGACGGAAAGGCCCTGGGCAGACAGTTTCACGGCCAGGCGCTCAACCAGTACCTGGGTGCTGTCGTGCATGCTGATATAGGGAATGGTAACCAGCTTCTTGACCGCGTCACCTGTCCAACGTTCATAGCGGGAAAGTATCACATCCGGATCGTACCAGACCGGACCGTGGGCCGGAGCGATCAGGCGGGGTTTGAGCTGGCGCACCTTGGCTGTATAACGGGAGATCTGGGCGCGGAAAGGCATCATAATCTCGGCAAAATACGATTTAGCTGCAAGGCGTTGTTCTGCGCTTGAGGTGGCAAACATTTTCGGTGTCGCGTAATGCGAACCAAAAAGGTCACTGGAAAAGAGGATGCGTTCTTCCTCAAGATAGACCATCATGTTGTCCGGCCAGTGGGCGAAAGGGATCATCATAAACTGCAAAGTCCGGTCACCCAGATCCAGTTTGTCGCCTTCCTTGATCACCATAACCTGGCCGGGGTCATAATGCAGATGGGTCTCCAGCATGTCCCTGATTTTCTCGCTGCCAACCACCCGGGCCATCGGGTAACGGCTGAGCACCGCTGTGTTGGATCCGGAATGGTCTTGTTCGGTGTGTAAGGTGATCAGGTAGTCTATCTGTGTAACCCCGGACTCTTTGAGGTTATTCAGCAGTATATCGGTCTTTTCCGGATCGACGGCATCGATCAGCGCCGTTTTTTCCGAACCCATGACAAGATAGGCGTTGTACGTCGTGCCGTGCGGCGTAGGCATCAGGCAGTCAAAAAGCTGACGTTCCGGATGACTGGCACCCACTTCATAAATACGCTCCCCTACAGGTAAAACAGGCATCAATGATCACTCCTTACTGGTTTTCATCCGGGACAGCGCATCTGTACGCTGTCCCGGATGAAAGCGTCATGTTTACGCTTCAGGGCTGAAGTCTTCCTGGCTTGCGCCGCAAAGCGGGCAGACCCAGTCTTCCGGAAGATCTTCGAAAGCTGTTCCAGGCGCTACACCGTTATCGGGATCACCGGCTTCAGGATCATAAACATAACCGCACAGGTCACAAACATATCGCTGCATGATAAACCCTCTCTTTCATGATGATGATATTATTATATCGTTTACCGCTCCAAGAGGCTACTGCAAATGTTACCTTTCGCCTTGCTGATGTCTTTTATTTTTACATCGGGCAGCATGGCGTTGCATCCTAAAACACCAGGCCGCAACGTCGAAGAGACGACGCGCCGCGCTGGTGGGCAAGCTGTTTCCATAGCAGTCTGTTTTTATCTGGGAAAGCTTTTCTCAAATCCGGGGCAGTTGAAGGTTTTTCTGCTGTTTGGCCAGTTTTTCAGAAAAGCGGTACAGGACAAAACGGCGGCCGATAACCTGGACCACGTCACCGCCAACTGCCGCCGCCGCAGCTTCCGCCAACTGTGCGGCTGATGTTTCAGCGCTTTTAAGCACATGCACCTTGACCAGCTCATGGGTAGTCAGCAAGGCGGACAGGTCGTCAATCACCGATGGGGTCAAGTCACTTTTCCCAATCTGGAAACTTGATTCCAGCTGATTGGCCCGGGCTCTCAACCAGGCTCTTTGTCTGCTGTTCAACATCTTGATCCGCTCCTTTTGCATCAGGGGTAATACTCAAATTCAAAATCATGCAGGGAAACGGTGTCCCCTGGCTGGATACCGGCCTCTTCCAGGGCTTCGATCACACCTTTGCGCCTGATCAGGCGCTGAAAATACTGCAATGACTCATGCTGTTCGAAATTTGTGGTGCGCACCAGATTCTCGATCCAGGTTCCGCTGACCAAAAAGCGGTTGCCTTCCTGTGTGATCTCGAAGAGTTTCTCTTCTGCATAGCGATAAACCACCTGGTCCTGCTGTGGGTCAAACAAACGCACAGGCGGCAGTTTTTGTACAGCTTCCGCAACGGCCTTGATCAAGTCGCCTACCCCTTCGCCGATAGGCGCGCAGATCGGAAAAACCTGCAGGCCACGCGCCTGCAAGGTCTGTTGCACCTGCGCTATGGTTTCTGCATCAGCCAGCTCGATTTTGTTGAGGGCGACCAGCTGAGGCCTTTTGGCCAGACCGGTATCGTAGCTGGCCAGCTCATCATTAATCTGCTCAAAGTCTTGCAGCGGATCCCTGCTGTTCTGTGGTGACATGTCCAAAACATGCAGCAGCAGTCGCGTGCGCTCAATATGACGGAGAAATGAAAGGCCAAGACCGATTCCGGCATGTGCGCCGGCCACCAGCCCCGGGATGTCCGCCATGACAAAACTGGTATCCCCCAGTGTCACCACGCCCAGACCCGGTTCAATGGTCGTGAAAGGATAATCAGCTATTTTCGGCTTTGCGGATGAAACAGCTTCCAGAAGCGAGGATTTGCCAACATTGGGGAACCCGATCAGACCAACATCCGCGATTAGCTTCAGTTCCACAAGCAGCTCGAATTCTTCGCCCGGCATCCCGGCCCGGGCAAATCGGGGAGCCTGGCGCACACTGTTGGCAAAATGGACATTCCCTTTGCCGCCACGGCCACCCCGGGCGATAATCACTTCCTGGCCATCCACGGTCAGGTCGGCGATCATACGTCCTGTTTCCTGATCCTTGACAACAGTGCCAATAGGCACTTCGAGCGTCAGATCGTTACCGCTGCGCCCGTACCGCCTCCTCTGGCCGCCTTTATCCCCGTTCTCAGCCTGAAACTTCCTGCGGTAGCGGAAGGCCTGCAACGTGTTCATGCCGCTGCGTGCGGTAAAAATGATGTGACCGCCCCGGCCGCCGTCACCGCCATCCGGACCGCCGTTGGGCACATATTTTTCTGTATGAAAGGAGACAGCGCCGTCACCACCGTCACCGGCTTTGACGAAAACACGCGCTCTGTCAATAAACACATTCTACCTCCGCTAAAAAAGTCCGGCCGTTACCCGACCGGACCCGGACGGCCCGGTTCGGGGGCAGGCGCCTAAAACGCCTCCCTGTCCGCGGGCCAGTCGTATGCTTTTCTCAGGTTTATCCCACAGAATAAACGCTGACTTGTATACTGTTTTTGCCCAGACGCTCTTATTTAACATGGCCGCTGACTTTGGCAAAGAGGGTGTCATCAGATCCGCGTCCGACATTTGTGCCCGGATGGATTTTTGTGCCGCGCTGACGCACCAGAATATTTCCCGCCAAAACCTGTTGGCCATCACCTTTTTTGGCGCCAAGACGCTTGGATTCGGAGTCACGGCCGTTGCGCGTGCTGCCGACACCTTTCTTATGGGCCAGTAATTGCAGATCAATATAAATCATTTCGCGTGTCCTCCTTTGTATCGTTTCTGGCGAAACCGGATATACCGGCTGCCATAGCTTTGCTGGATCTGACGGCAACCGATCATCAGTGACTGCAGCAGAATCGCTGTGATCCGCTGCTGCTCCCCGCTTAAGTCTGCCTGCTCCGGCAAATCAAAAGCAATGAGCCCGTCCTGAAGTTGTCTGGCTGGATCCAGACCTGCCAGTTCCTGCATGCTGCCGATGGCTGTTGCCGCCAAAGCGGTAACAGCAGCACAGATGATGTCTGAGCCATGCTCACCATAACCGGCGTGGCCGGTTGCGGTGAAACGGCGGAGCCATCCGCTCTCATCTCGCTGCAGGGTTATGGTTATCATCTCAATGTTCAGTCGGCCGGATCAGACCTGGCCTGTCATGAACCGCCCTCAGGCGGTGATCTGCGTAATGCGGACACGCGTATATGGCTGACGGTGCCCCTTTTTCCTGCGGTAGCCTTTTTTCGCTTTGTACTTGAAGACGATGACTTTTTTCTGCTTGCCCTGACGGACAACTTCAGCTGTCACGACAGCGCCCTCAAGGCAGGGTGTGCCGGTTTTCATGCCATCATCCGCGGAAACAGCCAGTACCTGGTCGAAAGAAACGGTTTCACCCTCTTCTCCGGCGATTTTCTCAATGAAGAGTTCATCACCGATTGAAACACGGTACTGTTTACCGCCTGTTGCTATTACTGCGTACATATGTGTTCCTCCTGTAATCAGTCTCG
>JAAYLM010000198.1 GCA_012521915.1 Oscillospiraceae bacterium
AATATCAAACAGGTGTGATCAGAACGGCGATGAGGTTTCTTTTGATGGGATCATCTGGAGAAAGCTGAGGGCAGCAGTTGCTCCAGAGCGAGTGCGACACCGGCCTTGCCTGCTTCTGCGGTCACCAGATCACAGATTTCTTTTGTCTTTGCTGTCGCGTTGCCCATGGCGACACTGATACCAGCCGCGGCCAGCATGTCATGGTCGTTGGCGCTGTCTCCCATGGCGATGCAGTTGGTTTTATCCAAAGCCAGATGATCCAGCATACGCTGCATGCCGCCGGCCTTTGTACAGCCCTTCATGGCGATTTCCGCATATGTTTCGTGCTGGTACACATTGAAAATGGTGCTGAGATAAGCCTGATCTTCTTCAGTCATGACCGTAAAGACGGTTGCTTTGGTGATGCGCTCCTGACGATAGGTGCCGGTCAGCGTGTTCTCTCCGTCCAGGTAATGGACAAAACGAATGCCTTCTGCTGCTTTGAGCCGGGTATACAGCATGATCTGCTCCCCTTCAAAAACGCAAGGGTAGGCTTGTTGTTCAAAGCGTGTTTCCAGCAAACGCAGCAAGGGAAGCGGCATGACCGTACTCAGCAGCACATTGTCCTGATACATGATGTGTGAACCGATACCGGCAATAATCCCGTCCAGCTCGAGCCCGTCAATCACATGACCGGGAATGCAGGCCAGGGAACGGCCGGTATTCAGGAAAACCTTGTGGCCACGACGGCGTACGGCTGCGATTGCAGTAATGTTGGCAGATGGAATCTGGTTGTGTGTCATTAAAGTCCCATCAAGATCCAGAAAGACAGCATATGTCTTTGATTCCATCCCGGCCAGCTCCTTTCCTTCTATACTGGCGCAATTATATCATGAAATGCACATCAGGAAATATTTTTGCCTTATGCTGGTCAGCCGTTTACGCCAAACTGATTTCAGGTATACTGATGGTAACCAGAAAAACAGGGGGGATCACGGTGCGGCTAACGGTAGCGAATCGAATGAAGCTGGACAGAATACCGGAAAATTGGAATGTAGCGCTTGATCATTGTGAGGAAGGACTGGTGCTTCAGGCCGTCAAGGGGCAGCACAAGGTGCTTGAGATTCAATTCACCAACGGCCATATAGAAGCTGGCATCACATATTCCGCCCATCCAGACGAGCCGGTTATGCTGCGGGGGCCGGCAAAAAGAAACGATTCGCTCCTGCTCTGCAACACAGGAAACCGTATTGCGCTTTATATCAATGAGCGCCTGCAGGATGAAGACTGGCCTTTGGGTCTTGCCGACCTGAGCGGTGTAACCTGCATCAGCCAGGGCGCCAGAATCGTGATTCACGATGATTTTTCTTTCAATGACACTTATATGGCCACGGGACAGCAAGAGACCATAACCGATCTGGCAGCCTGGCGGCCTGCGGGGATGAATACCAGCATTGGCGACTGCATGCCCTTTGCCCATGACGATTGCTACCGGCTGTTTTATTTATTTGACAGAAGACACCATCAGAGCAAGTGGCGGCTGGGCGCACATCAGTGGGGACAAGTCGTTACAGACGATTTTCGCACCTGGCGTTCTTGTCCGCTGGCGTTGACCATCGATCGACAGGAAGAGGGCTCAATCTGTACAGGATCGCTCATTTTTGACAAAGGTGCCTTTTATGCGTTTTTTGCTGTGCGCATGAGTGATCGAAGTCCGGCAAAAATTTCCTGTGCAACCAGTGATGATGGCGTTCATTTTCATAAAAGCGACCTTGCCGTTTCCCTGAGTGCACCTTATGAACCAGTCAGCGCCAGGGACCCTAAGGTTTTTTGGGGCGATGATGGCCAGTACCATATGCTGGTCACGACATCTAATGCGCAGCGTGGCTGCCTGGCCCACCTGGTGTCTGCGGATCTGGAGCACTGGACGCAGCTGGACCCCTTTGTCATCATGGACGATCGAAGCCAGCCAGAGTGTCCTGATTATTTTCAGCACAACGGTTATTACTATCTTGTATACAGCCTGTCCGGCAGAGCGCGTTATTTTATCGCGCGCGAACCTTTTGGTGCCTGGAGGGCCCCCGCCGACAACACTATCGGGGCGGATGGGCTGCGTGTGCCGAAAGCGGCTGTGCTCAACGGCCGTTTGGTTTTCGCGGG
>JAAYLM010000199.1 GCA_012521915.1 Oscillospiraceae bacterium
ATATTGATAGCCACGCACCTGTTTGATAAAGGCTTCATCGCTTTCCATATGCAGGTGCTCAAGAAAGGCCACCTCGATGCCCAGCTCATTGAACCGGCGCAGCCGTTCAGGGTCATCGAAGCGGGAGCAAAGCAGTTTTTCCATGTTGTTTTCCTTTCTCGCTAGCGCGCGCGGACCGCCCGCCGGATACCTTCCATGGCCTGGCTCAGCAGAGAGCGGGGCATGGCCGCGTTGAGACGCATGTGTGTCTGCGGTCCTTTATAGGTCTGGTAGTCGGCTGAATCGTAAAGATGGCCCAGTTCCGCCTGGACACCGGCCTTATCCAGCAGCAGGGAGGAAAACTGGTCTGTCTTCAATCCGAGTGCTGAACAGTCCACCCAGAACATGTAGGTTGCGTCCGGTTTATGCGCCTTCAGGGGTGTGTCCGCGATCATATCCAGCATGAGGTTAAAATTTCCGTCCAGGTAATGGATCAGGGCATCCAGCCAGGGTCCGCCATGGGTATAGGCGGCGGTCTGGGCGACGATGCTGAACAACGTCGGTCGTCCGCAGCTGTGCCCGAAATCCGATAACCTCTGACGTACAGCAGCGCGGATATCCGGATCCGGTATGACCGCCGTTGCCGTATGAAAGCCGCCCATGTTGAAGGTCTTGGACGGTGAAAAAACGGCAAACGTGCGTTCAGCCAGGCCGGGAATCGCATCAAGGCTGGTAAAAACCGATCCTGGCATCATGATGTCACGATGTATTTCGTCTGAAATGATATAGGCCTGGTAGCGCAGACAAAGCGCGGCCAGCTGAGTCAGCTCTTCCCTTGTCCAGACACGGCCTATGGGGTTTTGCGGGCTGCAGATCATGAGCAGCCTGGCACCTGCGGCAAAGCAGGCTTCCAGGCGGTTCAGGTCCATCGTATAGGTGCCTTCTGTATCACAATGGAGCGGACAAGTGATCAGTTGACGGCCGAAACGGCTCGCGGTCACAAAAAAAGGCGTGTGCACCGGCGGCATGACCACAACCTGGTCACCTGGCCTGGTCAGGACATGCTGGGCAGCACGCATAGCGTAGATGACGCCCGGTGTGGGCAGCAGCCATTCCCGGGGCACCGTCAGCTGGTGGCGCATCTTTATCCAGCTGAGAATGGCCTCATAATCACGGTCCCCCATAGCGGTATAACCATAGATGCCGTGGGCGACACGTTGAGCGAGCGCTTCAGTGACTTCATGAGGTGCCGGGAAGTCCATGTCCGCCAGGGACAATGGAATCACCTGATTGTAGCCGGCCGGCCGGTGGTCCCACTTGAGTGAGCCGGTGCCGCGGCGATCGATGACGGTGTCAAAATCATAGGTGCTCATTGATGTCCATTCCCTTTGCTTGTTCTGTACCTGCCGGCAGGTCGCAAGTTTGTCACCATGCTTTATCACCGGAAAGCAAACATGCTTGCTGTCTCGGTCATAGGAGTCAGGTCACCCTGCTCAGTTCTTCGGCCCAGCCATCCGAACAGAACTGAATCCACCTTTCACCTTCATCTTTTCTGGCAAGATGGGCATCTTTAAGCCATCGGGGTAAAGTCCCGAATTCTTTTTTATATTGATCCAGTTCATCCATGTCGATACATTCAGGGTTATCAGCCATGATCAGTTGTGTTTCGCCCTTTCCTCCGTGACCAATAGGACATCGCTCTGAATCCGTTGATGGATAATGGCTGTATGAATCAATATAGGCCACATGTATCATGCCAAATATTCCTGGTTCAGGCTGTTCCTCAGGATTTTTTCTTCCCCAGCCATAGCCCCATTCTTTAGCGAATTCGCGGATCACTTCAGCAGCTGCACGCTTTAGGGTTAGCGCAGGAAGTCCATTATCGCCCTGATGGTGCTGCAGAATATAAATTCTGCGAAAGCCAATCTTAAGAAGGCCACGCAAGATACCAAGTGCATATAAACGCAGCGCTTCCGGATCAAAATCAAATTCACCATCTTCCGGACCAGCTGCCCAGAACATGGTTGGTGAAAAAGGCAAGGACGGCATGACAATGCATACACATTTTTCTTCAGCATGCTTCAGAACCGTCTCCGCGATGAGAAGATCAGAACCGACCGGCATGTGTGGCCCATGATACTCTACAGAACCAGCAGCCATAACAACAGGTATATTACGCTCAACAGCATCCTTTATTTGACGAGGCCGCAATTCAAGGTAGTTCATAACAAAGATCACCTATTCTCTTCTCTGGGCTGGCTGTGCACACCGTGTCGTATGACACGATGCCCGGCGCCTGGCGTTGCCTGGCACTGGAAGCACTTAGCTCATGCTTGATTCAGTTCCGCCAGCCAGAGATCCAGCAAAGCACGGATCCGCTCCTCGCCGATTTCCGGGGTTGCCTCCACCGCGGTTTCTGTGAACCAGTCACCGTTTTCCTGGCCTATTTTCTCTTTTCTGACCAGATCCGGGCACAAGGCCATCATCATGGATGTTTCGATCCTGCCGGCATGGTCGCCGGTAAATTCTTTGTGGCGCAGGGTCAGGGGGTAGATCTTGATCCAGTTCCAGGGGTTGTCAGCCGCGCTCAGTGTCTCATAGAAGGTTTTGCTTTCCGCTTTGCCCCACCAGCCGATGCCCCGTGTCTCTTCCAGATGCTTGAACAAAGCGGTGCGGGACGCGTGCAGGCAGGCTGTCTCCGTGGGGTTGAAGTCTTCAGTCTGGTGGGCGATCATCACGTAGACATGATGCCAGCCGGCCTTCAGCAAAGCAGTGAAGATCTGGTACATCGTGTCGTAGAAAACACGGCCGTCCATATCAATTGTGAATTTTTCCGGTCCTTGCACGGCATAGCTTGCCGGCCCGTACCAGACAGGCGGCGCGATAATGACTTTGGTTTCCCGGGCCAGTCTTTTGGCGAACTCATAGGCGACCAGGGCGTCTGTCCCCATGGGCAGATGGCTGCTGTGGTACTCAAT
>JAAYLM010000200.1 GCA_012521915.1 Oscillospiraceae bacterium
GTTCTATTCTGGAGGTAGATATGGCTAGAGGAGATCGAGGGACTGGAAAGTCCAACCAGGAAGTAACGCAGAAAAACGCTGATGAGAGAATGAAGGTCCTGGACGGGGCCCTCAGCCAGATTGAGAAACAGTTTGACAAGGGGGCGGGCATGAATATGGGTGAGCAGGCCAGTGTGCAGGTGGAGGTTATTCCCACCGGCGCCTTATCTCTGGACATCGCGCTTGGGGTGGGTGGTGTGCCGCGTGGCCGTATCGTGGAGGTTTTCGGGCCGGAATCGTCAGGCAAGACGACGGTCGCCCTGCACATGATCGCGGAAGCGCAGCGCGCTGGCGGGACGGCCGCTTTCATTGACGCTGAGCATGCACTCGACCCCCATTATGCCGTCAAGCTGGGTGTCGATATCGACAACCTGATTGTTTCCCAGCCGGATACGGGTGAACAGGCCCAGGAAATCAACGAAGCTCTGATGCGTAGCGGCGCTGTCGATATCATTGTCATCGACTCTGTCGCAGCACTGGTTCCCAAGGCGGAAATTGACGGCGAGATGGGGGATGCCCATGTCGGCTTGCAAGCCAGGCTGATGTCCCAGGCTTTGCGGAAACTCGCCGGCGTGGTCAGCAAATCCTTGACTGTTGCTGTTTTTATCAACCAGCTGCGTGAAAAAGTCGGCATCATGTTCGGCAACCCGGAGACCACGCCGGGCGGGCGAGCCCTGAAATTCTACGCTTCTGTCCGCCTTGACGTGCGCAAGATCGAGACGCTGCGCAACGGAACCGATATTGTCGGCAACCGGACCCGGGTTAAAGTGGTAAAAAACAAGATTGCTCCGCCTTTCAAGGAAGCTGAATTTGATATTATTTACGGGGAGGGCATCTCCCGTGAAGGCTGTATTCTGGACATGGCCGTTGATCAAGATGTTGTCGATAAAAGCGGTGCCTGGTTTTCCTATAAAAGCCAGCGCATTGGACAAGGTCGCGACAACGCCCGCCTGTTTCTCAAAGCCAACCCGGAACTGTGCGCTGAGATCGAGCAACTGGTACGCCAGAAGCTTGCACTGACACAGGGGACAGCAGCACATGCGGAGGAGGAAGAGGAGCGTGAAGAAGATATCCTGGGGCTCGATGGCTGAAGCCCAGTCAGATGAGACACGACGTCAGCAGCGTAAGCTGCAGGAAGCCCGCTCGGATGCCATTACTTTTCTGGGTCTGGCGAAAAAACCTTCCGGTCGGGTCGCCTCCAGACTGAGAGATGCCGGTTTCCCGGATGATCTGATTCAGGAAGTTCTGAAAGAACTCAAAGAAGAAGGCTATCTGGATGATTTGCAGATCGCCCGGCGCATGGTCAGGCAACGGCATGGCCGGCAGGCTGAATCACGCTTTGCGCTGCGCCAGAGGATGCTGCAGGCGGGATTGATACCAGAAGCGGTTGAAACGGCAATGGAAGAAGCTATGACAGACCATGAGCTGGCCCGCGACCTCATCGGGACACGGTTTACCCGTGAGCTGGCCGAGCTGGGACAGGAGAATATGTCCCGTCAGGACAAGCAGCGCCTGTCTCTGCGCATTGCCCGCTTTCTGGCTGGTCGCGGTTTTGACAGTGAGCTGATCAGGAAAACCCTGCGGCTTGATGATTAGCGCTCTCCACCCGGTTGACAGCTAAATCTGATTTTCTTTTTTTGTGGATAAAGCGCTGCAAAATTCTTTTGTTACTGGAATACCTCGGCCGGTCGCAGCATCGAAAACCAGACTGCCCATTGACAGTGGCGTGCTGAAGAGGCATCATGTTGTTTGGTATGCCACCGGCCATGATGCCGTAGCAGGCTACCGATTGGAGCGATAGACCTGTCTGAACAAAAAATAACCACTGAGCTGCCGAAGAAGCGCTTTTATCTACTTTCGCTGGGTTGTGCCAAAAACCAGGTTGATGCTGAATGCATGAGCCGGATTTTATATGAAGACAACTGGCTTTCTGTCGCTGACCCCGCCGAAGCTGATGCCCTGATTGTCAATACCTGCGGTTTTATCGTACCCGCGAAAAAAGAAGCGATCAACGCTATCCTGGAATTATCCGACTTCAAGCAACCGCAAGGCAAGGCCTGCCACCTGGTGGTGACTGGTTGCCTGTCCCAGCGTTATGCTGCTGAAATCCGTGATCAGCTGCCTGAAGTGGATGCTGTTCTCGGAACGGCAGATTATGGCAAGATCGCTACGTTGCTGCGTCGTCTGGCCGGTGGGGAAGCTTGCTATGATATGCCCGGGCAACCGGGAAGCCTGGCTCATCTGATGGTCTCGCGGCGTCCGTCTACGCCGGCGTCCTATGCCTATATCAAGATTGCGGAAGGCTGCTCAAATCGATGTGCCTATTGCGCCATTCCGTCGATCCGCGGCCCGCTCCGTTCCAGGCCGATGGAAGAAATTGTTGAGGAAGCGGCGCGTCTGGCCGCAGATGGTTACGGTGAACTGATCCTCATCGCTCAGGACACCGGTCGGTATGGTCTTGACCTGTATGGGCGCCGCCGCCTGCCGGAACTGCTTCTGGCCATCTGTAAGATAAAGGATTTGCGCCTGTTACGGGTGCTTTACACCTATTCAGACGGTATAACTGATGAGCTGCTTGATGTGATGCGCCGGGAACCCAAAATTGCTCATTATCTGGACATGCCGATTCAACATGGTTCGGATGCTGTCCTGGAGCGCATGAACCGTAAAGACCGAGCTGCCGACATCCGGGCAACTGTTGCCAGGATCCGGGCGGCTTTGCCCGATGTGGTCCTGCGCACGACCGTTATGGTTGGTTTTCCCGGGGAAACAGCCGAGGACTTTGAGGCTATGCTTGATCTTTTGCGGGACATGCGTTTTGACCGCCTCGGTTGCTTTGTGTTTTCCCCTGAAGAAGGAACACCGGCCTGGTCGATGAGGCCGCGCGTCCATCATAAAACCGCCGCGCAGCGGGAAAAACGCCTTCTGGCCAGTCAACAGCTGATCGCAACAGAAAAAGCACGGGAAAGGATTGGACAGGTGGTTGCGGTTACACTTGAATCTGTCGAAGATCGTGGTATATTTTACGTAGGTCGCAGTTATGGGGAAGCACCTGAGGTTGATCCGCTGATCTATGTCGCTGCTGCTTCTGATGACTTGCACCTGGGCCAGACCTGCAACGTCCGTCTGGCTGACGCTGACGCTTATGAAATGACAGGAGTGACGGTATTGTGAATCTGCCCAACCGTTTATCGATACTGCGTATCTTGCTGATTCCTCCGATTATTCTGTTTCTCCTGCCGTTGCCTGAGCAACAGCGTTTTGCTGCCTGGAACCTGTTTATCAGCCAGAGCGGTCACCTGGTCGCCTTTTTCATCTTTGCTGTTGCCTCAATAACAGACCTGATCGACGGAAAGATTGCCCGTAGCCGCAACCTTGTGACAACACTGGGCAAATTCCTCGATCCCATCGCTGACAAGATGCTGGTGGTCTCCGTATTGATTGCCCTGGTTCAGCTGGGGCGTGTGCATGCGATCGTCACCATCCTGATTATCATCAGGGAGTTTGTGATCACCGGTATCCGCCTGATCGCCGTAGAGCAGGGTACCGTTATCGCCGCCGATGGGCTGGGCAAAGCCAAAACTGTGACGCAAATCATCGCTGTCCTGCTGATCCTGGCTGAAAGCCTGCTGATCCGTCTGCTGGAACCGTTTGTTGCTGCTGGCTGGATCATCGGGTTCAACAACCTGATCCTGTGGGTTTCTGTCTTCCTGACCATCTTGTCTGGCTTGCATTACCTATACAACAGCCGTTCTTTGCTAAAAGGTTAAAAAAGTCACGGCACCGGCAAACATGAAGAAAAAATGAATTTATCCATCTGCTCTTGACAATTCCTTGATAATCAAATAAAACTATGATATGCATTTGCCCGAAGGTGTTCTACAAAACCTTAATGGCTGAAATACAGGAGGAAAACCGCATGTCGACAGATAGTATTTTTGAAAGTGTCCGCAATATTCTTGTTGATCAACTCGGCGTTGACGCTGACGTGGTGACCATGGATTCCAATTTCATTGATGACCTCAATGCCGATTCACTGGATATCGTTGAGCTTGTCATGGCCATGGAACAGGAATTCGGCATCTCGATCCCGGATGAAGAAGCTGAACGGATCAAGACAGTCGGAGACGCCGTGGACTTCATCAAGAACAATGCTTGACGGAAAGCCCCTTCGGGGGCTTTTTTTCGCAAAAGGCAGCCGCATGGCTTCTGGCCATGTCATGGCTGCTGGTTTAGGCAGAGCTTTACGGCAGATGGAGCAGACCATTGGTCATTTTTTTTCTGACCGGCAACTGTTGCAGGAAGCCCTGACCCATTCCACCTTTGCATATGAGCATCGCGATAAAGAGTCAACGGACAACGAACGGCTGGAATTTCTCGGTGATGCCGTACTGGATCTGGCAGTCAGCGATGTCCTTTTTCGCCGTCCGGAGAAGTTCGCTGAAGGCATCATGACCAAAACGCGCGCGCTGGTGGTTCGAGAAAACACGTTGGCCAGCCTGGCTAAGGATATTGGACTGGGCGAGTTGCTGTTGCTCGGCAAAGGAGAAGAAGCGACCGGCGGACGCGACAAGCCATCCAATCTGGCTAATGCGATGGAAGCCATATTGGGCGCCATCTACCTGGACGCTGGATATCAGAAGGCCTGTCAGGTCATTCGGAACCTGCTTGAAGATCCCCTGAGACTGGCTATTGCCGGTGATCTGGTGTATGATTATAAGAGTCGCCTGCTCGAACTTGTTCAGGCGACGCGCGGAAACAGCATCCTGCAGTTCCAGATTATGGAAGAGTCCGGTCCCGTCCATGAACGTCAGTTCACGGCCGGCGTTCTGGTCGATGATCAGCTGATCGCGACCGGTATCGGCTGCAGTAAGAAAGAAGCAGAGCAGCAGGCTGCCAGGGAAGCACTGGGCAGGCTGGACTGTGATCGCTCCGGCTGCAGTACGCGACCTGAGGAAGACGACACCACCGGGGGATAGAACATGCATCTCAAGGCGTTGGAAATACAAGGCTTCAAGTCTTTTCCGGAACGCACCGTCATTACTTTTCACGAAGGCGTAACCGCCATCATCGGACCCAACGGCAGTGGCAAGTCCAATGTGACTGATGCCATCCGCTGGGTTCTTGGTGAGCAAAGTGTAAAAACACTGCGCGGTTCACGCATGGAAGATGTCATTTTCACCGGCACACAGTCCCGGCGGGCGATGAGCTTTGCTGAAGTGACCATGGTCATTGATAACAGCGACCAAAAACTGCCGCTGGAATACAGTGAAGTTCAGATCACCCGACGCCTCTACCGCTCTGGAGAAAGCGAATACCTGCTTAACAAGACAACCTGCCGGCTGCGGGATATCGCCCGCCTTTTTATGGATACGGGTCTGGGCAGGGACGGCTATTCGATTGTTGGTCAGGGCCGGGTGGATGAAATCCTCAGCCACCGCTCAGAAGACAGGCGGCGTATTTTCGAGGAAGCGTCCGGTATTGTTAAGTATAAATCTCAAAAAGATGAGACTGAACGCAAACTGCAAAGCACCGAACAAAATCTGCTGCGCATCAATGATCTGATCAGCGAGCTGGAAAGCCGCCTGGAGCCATTGGAAGAGCAGTCAGCAAAAACGCGCCGCTTTATGGCACTCAGTGAGACGCTGAAACCCGCCGAGATTGCCCTGATCCTGGACGCCATCGACCAGCAGCAGGAAAAACTGGCCGATGCCGAGGCAGAAAAAGAACTGGTGCATGCTGATTTGGCAGCGGCCAACCGGGATCTGGCTGTGCTCAAAGACGACAACCGCAAAACAAGTGAAAAACTGCAGACGCTGGAAGAACAGATCACAAGCAAGCAGCGTCGTCTGGCGGAGCTGAACGCGGCAGTCAGCGAAAACAACAGCCGCATGGCGTTGCATGACGAGCGCGTGCGTTATCTCCAGGAACAGCTGAAAACGGCTGAATCGGAAGCGTCGGAGCTGGCAGGCAGCCTGTCGCAGATGAGTGATGAATTGAACCCCCGTAGAGAAAAAACAGCGACGCTGCGCCGGCAGCAAGCGCTTTATCAGGGTCGCTTAAGCGAGACAGAAGCGGAGATGCAGGCGATTCTCAGTACATTGGATTCTGCGGAAAAAGCGATTGAAACGGACAAACAACAGCTGGATCAGCTGGCTGATGTGCTCTTTGACAAGAAAAATGATCTCAACCAGACAGAAAACCAGGTCGCGCTGGTGCAGAGCCGGCGGAGGACCATCCGTCAGGAACTGATGGAGATGACCAGTGATTTGGACCGCTTGCGCCTGTTACAGGAAGAAACGCAAGGCGGCCTGCAAAAGATTTTTGAGACCGAAAAAAACATTGCAGAGGGAAAGATAAAGACCGCACAGGCGCTGGAACAGCAGCGTTCTGCTGTCAACAAGCTGAGCGCGTCCCTGGAAGCTCAGCGACAGTCCCAGCGTAACCAGGCCTTTCGCCTCAAGACTTTATCCGATCTGGAACGCAGCCACGAAGGATACAACGAGGCTGTGCGTCATCTGCTGGACCGCGCAGACCGGGACGCATCGTTTGCCCGGGGCATCCTGGGCACCGTAGGCAGTCTGCTTGCAGTTGACCAACGCTATGAGCTTGCGGTGGAAACCGCCCTGGGTCCGGCCATCCAAAATATCGTGACCGACAGAGAAGAAACGGCCGGGAGACTGATCAGTGAGCTTAAGCAAAGCCGTACCGGGCGTGCCACGTTCCTTCCACTGCAGTCCATACGGCCACGCCGCCTGGAAGATCGGCTGATCAGCCAGATGAATCATTTGCCTGGCTACATCGGCCTGGCCAGTGACCTAGTACAGATGGATGAAAAGGTCCGGCCGGCTGCTGAATATCTGCTGGGCCGTGTCGTGATTGCCGGTACACTTGACCAGGCCGTCGCCATGGCACGTAAAACAGGTTATGCCTGCCGGATTGTCACACTGGAAGGCGATGTGCTCAATCCGGGCGGATCCATGAGCGGCGGATTTTACCGGAAAGGCGGCAGCGGACTGCTGGGCCGCGGCCGGGAAATAGAAACATTGACCGGTTCTCTTACGAATGCCGCAAGGGTCATCAAAGCCGGTGAACAGGAACTGGCTGACGGAGAACTGGCCTTGCATGAGCTGGCAAGGCAATTGGATGAATTCGAAAAACAACAATTAACCCAGTCGCATCTGCGTATCCGGGAGGAAGCCAGGTTGACCGCTCAGGTGGCCGAGCAGGACAAGGTGGCTGCCCGCCAGCAGCTTCTGCAGGATGAAGACGACCAGCTGGGGCAGCAGGCAGGGAAAATTCGCGCTGATGTTACCGCCATCAGTAAAAACATCGCTGAATTGGAAGAGCGTTCCGAACGGATCCGGGCGCGCGTCCAGGAGCAGGAAGGTATCAGCCGCGCTGAACGGGAAAAACGTGATGACCTGCGTGAGGAAATGACGGAATGGCGTGTCTCGCTGCAGTCCGTAGAAGAATCGCTGCAGTCTGCTGAAGAAATGATCAGCAGGATCGAACTGGATCGTTCCGGTCAGGAAAGCCGGCTGCTACGGCGCCGACAGGAACAGGTTGCCGCCAGTGCTGAAATGGAACAGATAAGGTCAGCTAAAGTTTCTCTGGCCGCCAAGATCGATGAGGTTAATCGTGCCGGATCTGCGCTTGCTGCTGAAATGCATGCCGATCTTGAGGAGAAGAACCGCTTGGAACAGTCACAAAGCGCGTTTTTCGACAAATTGGAGGCGGCGACCGGTCGGATTGCCGCGTTGCAAGGTGAGATCAGCCGGAATGAAGCCCGTTGCCTGCGTATTGAAAGTTTGATCGATGACGCGAAAAATAAACTCTGGGAGATTTATGAACTGACGGTTGAACGGGCGGCTGATTGGCGCCAGGCAGATCTTAACCGTCAGGAGACCAGCCGTCAGGTCAACAGCCTGAAAAACGCAATCAGGGATCTGGGTACTGTAAACCTGGCTGCAGTCGAGGAATATGAAACGGTGCGTGACCGCTATGTGTTTCTGGCCAGGCAGCGTGATGATATTGAACAGGCCAGGCATCAGCTCACTGGTGTGATCAAGGAACTGACCGAAGCCATGCAGATGCAGTTTGTCGAACACTTTCACCGCATCAATGAGAACTTCAGCCAGGTGTTCGCGGAATTGTTTGGCGGAGGCACTGCTGAACTGAATCTGGAAAACGAACAGGATGTCCTGGCCTGTGGTATTGAAATAAAAGCGCAGCCACCCGGCAAAAAACTGCAGAACCTTTTGTTGCTTTCCGGCGGCGAACGTTGCCTGACCGCGATCGCCCTGCTTTTTGCCATCCTGAAACTACGGCCAACACCTTTCTGCGTGCTGGATGAGGTCGAGGCGGCTCTGGATGATGCCAATGTGCTGCGCTTCACTGAATATATCGGGCGCTACGCTCATGACTCGCAGTTTATTCTGGTGACACACCGCAAAGGAACCATGGAAGCGGCCGACCGGCTGTATGGCGTCACCATGCAGGAACGCGGTATATCGCGCATCCTGTCAATGAAGCTGACGGATTGAAATCAGGCCGGCAGCCCCAGCCGATGCCTGACAGAAATGAAGATAAAGGGAGGACCTTTATGGGTTTATTAGATTCTTTTCGCCGTGGTTTGGAAAAAACACGTGCGTTTGTTGCTGCCGGACTGACCCGGATTGCTGCCGGGGCCGGCCGTTTTGACGAAGCTATGCTGGACGATCTGGAAACGCTCCTGATCCAGGCAGATGTGGGCATGGCTGCCGCAATGGATATCATGGACCGCCTGAAGGATCGCATACGTGAAACCGGCAATGACAGCCGTGAGGCGGTCCTGGCGGATCTGCGCACCATCCTGCTTGATATCATGGGCCGTCCGCGTCTGCTGCGCCCGCAGCGGGGCCGACTGACGGTCATTCTCATGGTCGGGGTCAACGGAACCGGCAAAACAACCACAGCTGGTAAGCTCTGCCACCGCTTTGGCCAGGAAGGCTATAAAGTGATGCTGGCAGCGGCAGATACTTTCCGGGCCGCAGCCATAGAGCAACTGACCAATTGGGGGGAACGTACCGCTACACCGGTGATTGCCCACCAGGTGGGCTCTGATCCGGCCGCTGTGGTTTATGACGCGATCAGCGGTGCGAAAGCAAGGCGGGCAGATGTCCTGATCGTGGACACGGCAGGACGTTTGCATAACAAGCAGAACCTGATGGATGAACTGGGCAAAATCCGTCGCGTGATTGAGCGTGAAGCAACTGACGCGGTCTGCGAGACGCTTTTGGTGATCGATGCCACCACCGGTCAGAACGCTGTGCAGCAGGCAAAGGTTTTCCGAGAAGTAGCGGCGGTGACCGGGCTGGCCATCACCAAGCTGGATGGCAATGCCAAAGGCGGCGTTGCCATCGCAGTAGCTCATCAAACGGAAACACCCATCATGCTGGCCGGTTTGGGCGAAGGCCTGGATGACCTGAATGATTTTGATCCGGATGCTTTCGTCACAGCGTTGCTGCCTCAAAATGACATTTGATCTCCGGTCAGGTTTTTTTGCCATTCCGACCGCGGACTTATTTTGCTGTCAGAACGCCTGATTAGCAGAAAAACGCACCGCAATATCTGTGAAACATACCTGTCAAGTATATATACTTGACAGGTTAGGGGCCTCTCTGTTAAGATAGGCAGCATGAATTCGCTTGAAGACACACAACAGTTTCGCGTCAGGGCAGGCATGCTGCTGGATCTTTATGGTCAGCTGTTGCCTGAGCGCGCACGCGAGGTTTTGGAAAATTACTATAATGATGATCTATCGCTGGCTGAGATTGCCGAATCTTGCGAGATCAGCCGCCAGGCTGTTCATGACCGCCTTCACCAGGGCTTGAACAGTCTGGCGCATTATGAGGAAAAACTGGGTCTGCTGGCTCGATTTCACGAGCAGCGGGCTGTTTTACAGGCTGCTCTGGCTGATTTGGATGCCGGCCGGACGGAAAACGCCCGGCTCCGCCTGGGCCAGCTGGAAAAACTGCTGTAGGAGGATTAAATGGCCGTACTGGATGGACTGACAGAAAAACTGAGTGCGATTGTCGGCCGTATGCGCGGGAAAACACGCATCAGTGAACAAGATCTGAAAAACATGATGCGCGAGATCCGTCTCGCGCTACTGGAAGCTGATGTTCACTATCAGGTGGTTAAAGACCTGATTGAAGAAATCAGCGAAAAAGCGAATGGCCAGGATGTGCTTGCCTCGCTGACACCAGGCCAGCAGATCGTGAAGATCGTCCACAGCGCTTTGGTGGATATCCTGGGTAATGAAATCAGCCGTTTGGCTGTTTCTCCGACAGGTTTTACCGTTTTTATGCTCTATGGCCTGCAGGGCGCCGGCAAAACAACAACAGCTGCCAAAATGGCTCTGATGTTGAAAAAGAAAGGCAAAAAGCCGCTGCTGACCTCTGTGGACGTCCATCGACCGGCCGCTGCCCGCCAGCTGGATATTCTGGCCCACCAGATCGATGTACCCTGTTTTATCCAGCCTGAACAGCCTGACGCGGTTGAGATCGCGGAAAAGGCGGTGGCCCGTGCCCGTTATTTGATGTGTGACACCCTTATTGTTGATACCGCCGGCCGCATGTCCATAGACAAAGCCATGATGCAGGAACTGAAGGCGATCGCCCAGGTGGTCAAACCTACTGAGAAACTGCTGATTGTCGATGCCATGATCGGCCAGGAAGCGGTTGGCGTAGCCACCAGCTTTGAACAGGATATCGGTCTGGACGGTTTCATCATGACCAAACTGGATGGTGATGCCCGGGGCGGTGCCGCCCTTTCGATCCGGCGTATGACCGGCAAACCGATTAAACTGGTCTGTGTGGGAGAAAAGGTTGAGGACATAGAGGAATTCCATCCGGACCGCCTGGCTTCGCGTATCCTGGGCATGGGCGATGTGATGTCCTTGATCGAAAAAGCCACATCGACTATGGATGAACAGCAAACCAGGAAGTCTGCGGAAAGGCTGATGAACAACCAGTTCACCCTGGAAGACATGCTAACCCAGCTGACAGAAGTCCGTAAAATGGGCTCGATGCAGGATCTGCTGGGCATGCTGCCGGGCGGGCTCGGTCGCCAGATGGCCGGTGCGCAGATCGATGAAAAGGCGATGGATTACCAGGTCGCCATATTGCGGTCTATGACGCGGCGTGAGCGCAACAATCCCACGCTGTTGAATGCCAGCCGGCGTAAACGTATTGCTGCCGGCTCCGGCACAACCGTCCAGGATGTTAACCGCCTGGTGCGCCAATACGAGGAAACACAAAAAATGATGAAGCAGTTCACCAAAAAAGGTAAGAAGGGCCGCGGTATGGGCCGCATGCCGGGCTTCGGTTCGGGCAGCGGATTTCCTTTCTGAACGGCCTGGCCGGCTGCTTGACAGGGCTTTCATGACGGGCCAGTCCCGCTGAAAATAGAAATACAACAAACGGAGGAACAAACATGGCAGTTAAAATCAGACTGAAAAGAGTCGGGGCAAAGAAAGCCCCCAGTTACAGGGTTGTCGTCGCTGATTCACGTTATCCGCGCGATGGACGCTGCATTCAGGAAATCGGTACCTACAACCCGCAGAACAACCCATCCACTTTTAAGATTGATCTGGAAGCCGCAAACAAGTGGATCGCCAACGGTGCCCAGCCCACAGACACCGTCAGGGCTCTGCTCAAGAAAGCCGGAGCGATCGAATGAGCCGGGAGGACCAGGGGATGAAGGATCTTTTGCTGACTATTGTCAAACCTCTGGTCAGCAATCCTGAAGCCATCGCGATCAACCAGATCAACCAGGGGCATTCCGTTGTTCTGGAACTGACTGTCGATCCATCTGATATGGGCAAGGTGATCGGCCGCCAGGGACGTCGGGCACAAGCAATCCGTTCTGTCATGAAAGCACGGGCGACACTTCAGGGAACGCGTGTCATCGTCGATATCGTCGGCTGAGGTACGCTATGCAGGATTATTTGCCCGGCAGAACCCATTTCCTGATCGGCCGGATCACAGCGCCGCATGGCCTCAATGGCGATGTGCGTGTCCAGGCTCTTACGGATGATGCACATCGCTTTACAGATCTTGCTGAATGCTGGCTGGTGTCTGCGGATGAGAAGATCATTCGCCTGGTGTCTTTGCGTTCCGTACGCCTGCAGGGAAGCGACATGCTGCTCCTGCATGTAGCCGGCTGCGATGACCGGACAGCTGCTGATGTTTTGCGCGGCTGCTATCTGGCTGTTGAGCGGTCACAGGCGATCCAGCTGGAGGAAGACCGCTGGTTTATCAGCGATCTGGTCGGCTGTGACGTCTTCGATGATCAGTATGGAAACCTCGGTCATGTCCACGAGGTTCTCCAACATACCGCTCAGGATGTCTATGTCATCACGAAAAACGGTGAACCTGACCTGCTATTCCCAGCGCTCAAAGCCATTCTGCGCAAAGTTGACATTATCGGCCGGCGTATCGATGTCCGACTGCCTGACGGCCTTTACGAGATCTATCGCGAAAGGCGTGATTAGGTGAAACTAAGCGTACTGACTTTGTTCCCTGAACTCATTGAGACGGTTGATGGCAGCAGCATTACCGGCAGGGCGCAGACAGCAGGCCTTTTTGAACTGCAGACCGTCCAGATCCGTGATTTCGCGGTCAATCGCTATGGTCAGGTGGACGACCGCTGTTATGGCGGTGGAACAGGGATGCTGATGATGGCTGAACCCATTTATCAGGCCTGGCATCACGCTGCCGGAGAAGAAACCGCGCGTGAAAAGACGAGAACCATTTACCTTTCACCGCGCGGGGCTTTGTTCAACCAGAGCAAAGCCAGGCAGCTTTCCAGTTGCTACAGTCACTTGATTTTGCTCTGCGGACATTATGAAGGTGTCGATCAGCGGGTGCTGGATGAGCTTGTCGATGAGGAACTGTCCATAGGTGACTATGTCCTTACCGGCGGCGAACTGGCTGCCTGCGTGGTGATTGACGCTCTTTTGCGTCTTGTGCCGGGCGTCCTGCCGGACGAATCGGCTTATATGCGTGAATCGCATATGGCTGGCCTTTTGGAGTATCCCCAGTATACCCGACCGGCGGTCTGGCATGAACGAAGTGTTCCTGACATACTCATGTCAGGACATCAGGCCAACATTGAAAACTGGCAACAAACCCGGTCTGAGCTGGAAACATTGCGCCGCAGGCCTGATTTGGTTTCGGCACGTCGTTTTTCCAGGGAAGAATGGCTGGCCATGATCAAGGCTTATCGGGAAGAAAGCAAAAAGACGGACGGCAAAGAAGGTTGACAATTGCGTCAATCAAATCCTTGCGCCCAAGCTTTTCTTTTGCTATAATCAACAAGCTTATTACGGATGGTCCGCTGCCGATTGCGTGCATGAACATCTATGGTGAAGGGAGGAACGCAATATGAACCTTGTTCAGGCAATAGAAAGCGAACAGCTGAAGAATGCCTATCCTGAGGTGAAGATCGGTGATTTTGTTAAAGTTCACCTTAAGATCAAGGAGGGAAACCGCGAGAGGATTCAGGTTTTTGAAGGGACCGTTATCGCCAGAAAAGGCGGCGGGCTAAGTGAAACACTGACGGTAAGAAGGGTTTCCTATGGTGTCGGCGTGGAAAGAATCGTACCGATTCATTCGCCCAAAATCGACAAAATTGAAGTCGTACGCAAAGGCCGTGTCCGTCGCGCCAAGCTCTACTATCTGCGCGATCGCGTTGGTAAAGCGGCGAAGATCCGCGAAAAACTTATCAGCAAAGCAAAATAAATCGTTAAGGGATCCGTCAGGATCCCTTAATTGTATGCCGCATGATCCACGCATTCCAGGAGGACAGCATGAATATTAACTGGTTCCCCGGCCATATGGCCCGTGCTTTGCGCGAGATCAGGCAAATGCTTTCGCAGGTTGATCTGGTCATCGAGACGTGCGATGCACGTATACCTCTGTCCAGCCGCAACCCGGAACTGGCTCAAATCCTGCAGGGCAAGCCCGGTATCCTGGTGCTGAACAAAGCGGACCTGGCCGATCCGGCTGTCACGCAGCGCTGGCAGGAAGTCTATCGTCAAAGCGGTTTGAATGCCATTCCTTGTGACAGTATCCGCCGCAGCGGCTTGCGCCAGGTGGTCAGCCTGGCGCAGCAGCTGACACGGGAGAAGCAGGAACGTGCCAAAGCCAAAGGGCGAGTTTTCCGCCCGATCCGCATCATGGTCGTGGGTATTCCCAATACCGGTAAATCAGCTCTCATCAACGGGCTCAGCAGCCGTAAAGCCGCACTGACTGCGGATAAACCAGGTGTCACCCGCCATCTTAGCTGGATTCGCACCGGCGGGCAGCTTGAACTGCTGGATTCGCCCGGTGTCCTCTGGCCGAAGATCGCCGGCCGCCAACAACAGCTCCATCTGGCAGCGACCGGGGCCATCCGTGATGATTTGCTTTCTCAGGAGGAGATAGCCGCCGCTACCTTTATAGAATTGCTAAGCTGTTATCCGCAACTGCTGCAGCAACGATATAAAATCGATCCGGCGGCGGACAGGACATCACTGCAGAATATGGAAGATGCCGCGCGCAACAGGGGCTGCATGATCAGTGGCGGCAAAGCAGATATGACCCGCTTTGCCGTCCTGTTCCTTGATGAACTCCGGAACGGGCGCATCGGCCGGATCAGCCTTGAGCATCCTGACCGTGAACCTGAAAAACCAAAAGATAACCGTTCTGAACCAGATGCGAACGCAGACAAACTTGAGAGGTGAATCCGATGTCTGGAAAAGATGAGCAGGACAGGTATGCGTCAATGCTGCGCCATGAGCAGCAGGCATGGCAAGACGGATATGTCCTCCTGGCTGGTGTCGATGAAGCGGGCAGGGGGCCCCTGGCCGGACCGGTGGCCGCCGCAGCCTGCATTCTTGATCCTCAAAACCCGGTCTACGGTGTGGATGATTCTAAAAAACTGAGCGCGGCGAAAAGGGCGAAGCTCTATGA
>JAAYLM010000201.1 GCA_012521915.1 Oscillospiraceae bacterium
GCCAACCTCCGCGCCAAACCCATAACGAAAACCATCACTGAAGCGTGTTGAGCAATTCCAGAAAACATTTCCAGAGTCAACAGCCACCAGAAAATGGCGGGCAGCGGGTTCATCAGCCGTAACAATGACATCTGTGTGATGCGAACCATACCGGTTGATGTGCCGCACTGCTTCGTTTGTATCAGCTACAATGCGCAGGGAGACCTTGTAGTCCAAATATTCTGTGTGCCAGTCCGCAACAGGCTGGCAGCCCAGCAGCTCACAGGTTCGCCTACACCCGTAAACAGTCACACCGGCATGCCGCAGGGCGCCGGCCAGGGGCTGAAGCAAATCAGCTGCGCGATCCTCATGAATGAGAATGGTTTCCACCGCGTTACAGACCGCCACATACTGTGTTTTGCTATCCAGGGCAAGGGATATCGCCATCGAAGCGTCAGCTGCCGCGTCAATGTACAGATGGCATACACCATCTGCGTGGCCCATAACAGGAATACGCGTGTGATCCATGATATAACGGACAAACTCATTGGATCCGCGGGGAATCAGCAGATCAACTGATTCATCTTCTTGTAGCAGCTCCTGCACAGCCAGGCGGGATTCCAGCAGATTGATCCAGCCTTCCGGCAAGCCAGCTGCCTGTCCGGCTTTGCAGATTATGTCGGTCAGAACCAGATTGGTTTCACGTGCCTCCGAACCGCCTTTGAGCAACACTGCGTTGCCGCTTTTCAGGCAAAGCGTTGAAATTTGCACCAGAGCATCCGGACGCGATTCAAAAATGACACCGATCACTCCGATCGGGCAGCTGACACGGTATAGATCGAGGCCATGGTCAAGCTGAGTGGTCAATAAAGTCCGCCCCACGGGATCAGGCAGCCGGATCAGGCTGTCTATCCCGGAAAGAACATCCTCGAGCTTTTCTGCAGAGAAGCTCAGCCGTTTCACAAGCGGCTCAGGCAGGCCTTCCTGACGGCTGCGCTGTAAATCCGCTGCATTGGCTTCATGGATACGGTCAGAACCGTCACGCAAGGCAGCGGCAATCATCTGCAAAGCCTTGTTTTTTTGTTCTGCACTTATCGTTGTCAGGCGACCGGCAGCCTGGCGGGCTGTTTGTGCCATCTGCTGTATCTTCAATTTCTATTCCTCCTGTGATGCATCTATTCACATCAGAACGCCACTTATCCCTGTGGATAATGTGGATAACTCTGTGCATAACTGCAGGACAACGGTTTGCCGGGTTTTGTCGCCGCAAAGTCCTGAATTACCGTGCTTTCACTTTAGAAAGCAAACCATACCTGAAACCGAACGCACTTTTGCCCTGTTGGATAAAGCCTATCAGGGCAAGGGTTCCCGCTGTTTTTCTTTTTTTTGGTCTTCGCCCTGATGTGCGTCAGTCGCGGACAGGCGAAATGTTGTCATTACATCTTGATAAGTTTCCGGGGTTCCGATGTCAATGCAAGCGCCCTGAAAAAAATAAACGCGCACTGGTTTTCTTTGATACAGCCAGGCCGGGAAATAGCCTGGGGCGTCCGGGTTGTTTCCGGCGCGCAGATACTGGGCAAACAAGGGCAGGGTATCTCTCCGGTAAAAATAAACGGCATAAACGGCCAGGTTGCTGCGCGGCTGTAGCGGCTTCTCCTCCAGATGGGTCACAATACCCTGATCGTCGACCTCCGCAATGGCAAAACGGTGCGCATCTTCCGGATGTGCCAGAGGCTGGGCCAGGATCATATCTTCGCCATAACGGCGGAAATGCTTATAGGCATCAATCAGCGGCCAGGTAAACAGGTTGTCCCCGGCCATGACCAGCAGATCATCGTCCAAGGCGCACTGTTCGATGCAAAACTGGATGTCACCGACAGCGCCTAGACGGTTTTCCGCAGTGTCGGTTCCGTCATCAAGTATGGTTATCGGGACGTGCGTTGCCGAACGTCCGGCAGCCCATTCCTTGAACTGATCAACAAAACGATGGTTGCTGATGACAATGATGTCATCGAGGCCAGGGATGGTCTCTGCCTGGTCAATCAGATAATCGATCATGGGCCGTTGTCCAATCGGCAACAGGGGCTTGGGTTTATTTCTGGTCAGCGGATACAACCGGGTGGCATACCCCGCGGCCAGGATGATCGCTTTCATCTTTCTATTTCCTCCATTTGAAGTATTGGTACAAAGTACACTTGATCATGCCATTATATAGCTTGCGCCGTTTGTCGGCAGGACCGCCAGCAAGCTGTTCGAAGCGATCGAATGGTGTGATGACAAAAAAACGGATGTCGGGACGGGCTTTGCCATGGCTTAGATAGTTGTGGCATAGACCGCGATACAAAGCTGTCGCCTGTTCTTCATCAAGCAGACGTTCACCATAAGGGGGATTACAGACAACAAGATGCCTTTCATGGCCTGTGATTTTGGGTAAAGACGCAGCTTTTATGTCCAGCATGTCGGCCTGACGGAAGTCCAGCCAGTTTTGGACGCCGGCCCGTTCCGCGTTAGCCCTCGCTACGGTAACAGCGCGCTCAGCAAGGTCTGAACCAAAAATGAAAGGATGTCCGGGTGCCTGCAGGATCTGGCTGCGTGCTTCAGCTCTTGCTTGCGCGAAAACCTGTGCCCCGATCAAGGGCCATTGTTCCGCGGCGAATGGCCGGTTCAGGCCCGGGGCGATCCGCGCGGCCATCAAAGCTGCTTCAATCAGAAATGTTCCAGATCCGCACATGGGGTCATAGAGGGCCTCTGTTCCATCTTGCTTGAAACGGGCAAGCTGAAGAATTGCAGCTGCCAGGGTTTCCCGGATGGGTGCTTCATGCTGCAGCGGCCGATAGCCGCGTTTGTGCAGTCCATCGCCTGATGTGTCAATCATCAACGATACCTGGTCGGCGACAATGGCGAACTGCACCCGTAAAAAACCGGTATCGCGATTCTCCGGCAGTTGGCTGCCAACAGGAAGATGCCAGGCTGACAGCAATCGGTCAACAATCGCTTTTTTAACCAGGCTTTGACAGGCAGACACACCAAAAAGCCTTGATTTCCTTGAATAGCCATTGATGTGGAAGGCATATCCGCGCGGCAGCCATGTCTCCCAGGGCAGCGCGCGTGTTGCATCAAACAAGGCATCAAAGGATATAGCCGGAAAAACAGCCAGCTGCAACAGGACACGTTCCGCGGTAGCCAGATGCAGATTGCAGCGGGCGACAGCACGGGCTACCTGTGACCTATCGTCATTGACGGTCACGGCAACCTGGCCGTCAGACACCTGCATCTGCTCCTGCTGAAAACCCAGCCCAGTAAGCTCACGGGCGGTGACCGCCTCGATACCGAATAACGTTGTAATGATGATGTTCACAATTAACCGAACCCTCCGCTGCCTGAGCCAAGCAAACTGAACTGACCCGCCAGGTCGGATCATGATCATACAGACAGATGACGCACCCTGAATGATTTGTCAGGGCATCCCATTGATTTTCATTTGCACAACTGTCCCACAGCCTTATCAGCGCTTTCTCCCGCTTACGCAGGCTGTTTGATCGTGGAGCAAGCGACTCAGCTTGTCAAACAGCAGCACCTATAAGTCTACCCGCTGCGCGGGTGGAAAAGTTGTGTTATTTATTATAACAGCATTATGCCGAGCAGATAAGTGGCGGCAGCCAGAAACCAACCACCCAGCACATCAGTCAGCCAGTGTACGTCCAGGTAAAGGCGGCCATAAGCGGTCAAGAC
>JAAYLM010000202.1 GCA_012521915.1 Oscillospiraceae bacterium
GCCCCGTCCAGGCCGAACATGTTGGGGTCGGTGCGGCGTTTTTTATTGGCTGAACGGCGGATCAGGTCACGCGGCGACTGGTCGCCGCCGGCGCCGCACAGGCCGAGCACCACGAAATCGTCGCCCAGCTGCGCCTTGACGCGGTCGCGGGCTTTGCCCCAGTAGTCCGAAGAGATGTAGCGCTCCCCTTCCACGCACTGCGAAGGACAGGCCACGTTGACCAGGGCCCCCAGGGGCTTTTTTTGATCGCCGAAAACATACATCAGCTCGATACCGGAGTCATTACCGCCTTCCAGTTCACGGAAATTGACGGTTTCCGCAGTGCCGTACATTTTAGCGCTGTCATCGTCATAAACCACCCGCCGGCAGTGGCCGACAACCGCCCGGCCGAAGGAGGGACTGATGCTGGCCGGGCCACGCCTGGCCCAGGCGACGCAGACCGCTTCACAAATACGTTCGGCGATGTAAGGGCCGCAACGGTCCGGCATCCAGACCTCATCAGGGATGTCTTCCGCTGTTTCTTTAAACCGGATGCCCGGAGGCAGATAGCGGGCTGCCACGTGGAGCGACTTGATCTCTTCATAGTAGACGGGTCCGGTGTGGGTGTGGGTGGCTGAGAAAATCACTTTCTCCACCGGCAGGTCCGGACAGCGTTCCCGGATCAGCGCACGCACCTGATTGCTGAATGCCAGGTCGACGCAGCAGAGGTCGAGGGTACAGAGAATCAGCGCGTCGTCTTGTGTCTCAGCGGCAAAAACACTGGCCATCAAGGGGCTTTCCGCATGAGTGGAAATACGGGTATAGAACTGGCCCAGCAAGGTGACAGGAGCTGGCGGCGTGATGTCCACCTGGCTCATGCCGATGTTCAGTTTCTGTTCCATAATGGCAACCTCTCAATCATGTGATATGGCGTTTTATTCATTATAGCGGAGAAACAACGTCAACCCGGTCCAGGATCGCGCCCTGGCGATGCAGCTGGCAACGCAGGGCAGCTGCGTCAAACTGCGGACTGCCCGGCAGGATTCCGCCGGACAAAGCCAGCGCGGCGGCTGTACCGGCCGCTTCGCCGCTGGCCATGGCGGTGGCCATGATGCGGCTGGAGCCGTGGGCTTCGTGGCTGGCTGACAGGCAGCGGCCTGCCACCAGCAGGTTGGCCGCGCGGTCGGGCAACAGGCAGCGATAAGGGATGCCGTAGGAGCCGCCGTCGCGGATAAAGGCAAAACGGGTGTGCCCGCCGGCCGGGTCGTGGATGTCGATGGGATAGCAGCCGCGGGCGATGTTGTCGCTGTGTTCATGCGCTTCCAGCACATCTTCCCGGCTCAGGACATAGGCGCCCTGGATGTTTGCGGATTCCCGCACGCCGACCATGGGCGATGTGGCCACCATCCAGGCGTTGGCAAAGCCGGGCACATGCGCTTTCAGGGCCTGGAACAGCTGGTACATCTGCTGGCGCTCACAGATTTCAGCCCGGTTCAGGTCATCGGCCTTGCAGCCGTCGATGCCGGTGGTACGGGA
>JAAYLM010000203.1 GCA_012521915.1 Oscillospiraceae bacterium
CCATAAAGGTGGGACAAGTGACGATGGCCCGGTTCCACTTCTACCCTATCTTTTTCCCACTCCAGCAAACGCCCATCCTGTCCAATGGCGAAAGGCGGCAGATGATCACGCAATTGTTGCCAGCGCAGGACAGCTTCCTCGTCTGTACCTAGAATGCCGGCAGCCTTGATGGCATAACCCAAGGCGTCATAGGCCAGCTGCACATCCATAGCAGAAGAGATGCCGATACTGACCGGAAAATGTCCGGTTCCGGCAAAACGGTTTTCCGGAGACTGGCTGGGCATGATCTGAACCACCCCAGCTTCATCATAGGTGCAGTAGTCTTCATAAAAGAGTGCAACATCCCGCAGAAAGGGATAAGCTTTGCCGGCCAGAAAATCAAGGTCGCCATGATACAGATAGTGCCACCAGAAATGCTGGGCGATCCATGGCGCTGCGCCAATCCAAACCGACCAGCCATAGCTTTCAGGCGTCGCCCTGCCCCAGGCATCCGTCTGGATCGGCAGCCAGACGCCACGACAGCCATATAAGTCCCGTGCTGCTTTCCTCCCGTGTTCACTCATGCGCAGGACATAACGAAACAGCGCTTCGCTGCATTCAGAAAGGCCTGTGGCCTCTGCCGCCCAGTAGTTCATCTGCAGGTTAATATCAAAGTGGTAATCACATTCCCATGGTGGCTTTATGGCATCATTCCATTTGCCCTGAAGGTTAGCCGGCAAATCACTACCCATTGATGAAGCGACCAACAGGTAACGGCCATAGTGCGCAGCCAGGATCAGCAGGGTTTCATCGGATGCGCCTGCACGCAAAGCAGCTATCCTTTCATCGGTCGGCAGCGGGTTTTCTTCCTGATCGAGTTCGATGTCCATACGGTTCATCACACTGCTGAAGAACCGCCGGTGAATCGCCAGTCTTTCCGGCCAGTCACGACAGGTATAAGAAAACTGCTGCCGGCTGGCTGCGGGGAGGTCGGGCATAACGGATGTTGTCACCTGGACGCTCAGAAGCAGTTCCCTGGTATCATGAAAGGCAATGCCTTCATCACAAACCTCGGTCTGTCCGTCCAGATCAAGGTCCACCTGTACAACATAAGTCATACCTTCAGGAAAGGACCCGCTGAAGCTCAGGCGCCGGCTGGTCAGATGCTGTACGCTCCGCAGCTCAGCGTCTTCTGTTCGGGATAAAACGATAAAGCCCTCAAAGGCAGCCGGACAATGACAGTGCAGGTAGATACGCTGATCCTGAGCATGCGCGATGAACTGGCTGGTCAGGATGGCTTCGGACCCTTCAGAGGATAGGACCCGGCGGCAGGCTGTCACCAGCCCTTCGCTTATATCCAGCTCGCGCCGTTCAAAGCCAACGGTTCCAGGCAGTTCGAGTGTAAGGTCAGCGGCCGGCTGGTATGCGTCGACCCGGCCGGGAAGGCCGGATATGCCGCCCAGTCCACCCAGCCAGGCATTGGCTAAGGCGGTTGCCCGAAAAAAATCCTCCTGTTGCAGCAGTCTGCGTATTTCTGCCAGATGGTTGGCGCAGGTTATATTTTCCCTCTGCCGGTTCTTGCCACGCCACAGCCATTCATGGTTCAAACTGAGGACATCTTTTTTTTCAGCGTTACGGACCATAGCAGCCAAACGTCCGCTGCCGACAGGTAACCCATTCATCCAGGCTTCGTCAGGATGGGCATACCATAATTTCTTATTCATCGCACAACCTCCATCTATAGGACAGAAGACCGGTCAAAGCCGGCAGAATATGCCGGATCAGTCAGTTTTCGGCACAACAGTGATAAGATCCCCCTGATTCGGGAAACAGATGTCTCCGGAATACTCGCTGCGGCAGGCGGCGACACAGTCAGCAGGCTCAAGTCGACCGTGCACCAGAAGCAGTCTGCCGACAGCAGCCTCCCGGGCAGTCCTGCCAGCGTCAAATGACGAAGAATGCCCGTTGCGTTGATCGGTCACCTGAGCCGGTCCCCAGGAATTTTCATACACGAGCAAGTCACAGCCCGCAAAAAATGGTATGAGCGCATCCTGAAACAAGGTATCTCCGGAGAAACCGATGGAAATCCCCTCATGGCTCAATCGGTAGCAGAAACCACGGACCGGGTGGACAGAGGGATGTGTCTTCAATTCATAGTTACCTTTCGTTGTCGATAGAAGAACAGTCTCCGGACCGTGTACAGGGACTATTTTAGGGTACGCCGCCTTATAGCCGGCATCTTCCATCCAGTAGTCAACCGCTTTTTTCACCATGCGTTCCGCGTCTTCTACCGGCCCGACCATGGTTAAGTCCCTTAGGTCACGACCTTTCAACAGCAGGTAGAAAAAAAGCGCATTCAAGCCGGCATAATGATCCGGATGAAAATGCGTAATAACAATAGTTTCAACAGCCAGCGGATCCATATCCTGATTAAGCAGGTTGTTGACGGTTGCCCAGCCGGTATCGATCAGAATGTGCTGATCCAGCAGATAACTGGCGGAGTCATTGCCTTTCTTGGGAAAACAATCCAATGAACCCAGGCAAAGCAGTTGCATAGCCATCAGCTCCTTTCATCAAAAACAGTCTTTTATTCGTCGAGCTGCAGCTGCACAAGCAGCTGTTTCAGATAGTCACGTCCAAAACTCAGGCGTTCTTCCATCTGCTCAAGGAAAGGCGGCGCTTCATAGTCATCAACAGGCGGCAGCTCACCGGACTGCAGTTTACCTTGACCCAGCCAGGCCAGCCTGGCAAACTGGCCCAGTTCACGGGCCGTCAACTCCGGGTTATGGTCAAACCATGCCGCGTTGAAAATCTCTGCTTTAAAGAGAGACTTATGATCCTCAATCGACAAGGGCAGATCAGGACAATATGCCCCAAGAATCGGCAAAATGCGAGGAAAATCAACCAGACCCATACCGGGTGCCTTACTCTGGCGAAGCACGCCTTCATCGCAAAAGGTTATAATGCCATCCTTGGTATGGGTCAAATGGGTATAAGGTGCGACGCGACTTGCAGCGCTTACCGGGTCTTCCCCGTTAAGCAGTGTATTCGCCGTATCCAGGCAGACTCCCGTCAGGTGAGGTGATGTCCGCTCGATCACCTGGAGAATGTCAAAGGTCGATTCACCATGGGTTTCAATGTTAATCCGGCAGCCATATCCTTCCAGGGTCGGCCGCAGCGCGTTGATCAACTTGACACAGGCATCGATATGGGCCTGCCAGACCACTTTATGCGTATACCGCTCTCTGCCGTTGTTGATGGCACTGCGCAGTTCATACCAGCCGCAGGCTGCCGCTGCCCTTATCTGCTTTTCCAGTTCCTGTTTGAGCGCTTCGAAACGGCCTTTATAGGTGATAGGGTTAACCGTGGCGACGGAGACATGCGTGTAAAGGTTTTGTGCGTCGGCATATGACTTGATATCTTTTAGCACACCAACATCCAGTGTGTTGCTCAGGGAATCTACACTTCCGAATTGCGCCCCTTCAAAAGACCGCTCGGCAATAAAGTCGAGGGTCTGATATGGATTAAGCTGTAAAGCCCGGATGGTATAGGTATCGATGCCAACTCTCATGTTTGCCACTCCTGATAAAAATCTACATTAAGCTGATTGCATCACCACATAAATGAAAGCTCATCTTCCTGATGCTTTTCTGCGCTAACCAGAAAGCTCGTCAGACCGTTTTCCTCGTTTAGTGCTACAGCTGCTCCCGACGCGTCACGTACCCGGGGCTGTGCACAGCCATGCAGGAAGACACGCAAGGCTGGTACAGGCCCCATCCCTTCATAGGTGCCTATCCGTCGCCCGATCCGCAGCATATGAACCTGATCATGTTCCTGCAGCTGCAGTTCTGTTCTGGCTACTGCACCCGATCGATACTGCTCTGTGATGCCGTCATCTTCACTCAGAACCAATGTGAAATCGCCACCGGTATAAACATGCAGATCCAGACAGTCTGGCCTATAGCGCTCCAGGCTGGGTGACCAGGGCTGCCTGATGACAATCGATCCTGCCCGGGCAAATAAACCACCGCCCCGGTCTTCAGGTGGTGTGTAGGCAATGGTCTGCCCACCTTGCAACCGTTCATCTGTCCAGAAATCATACCAGTCACCTGCCGGTAGTACAGCCTGATCACTAAAAGCCGTCACCAGGAGTGCGTCACCCAGCATGTACTGGGTCATCACATCATCATACTGGTCAGTTTCCGGCCAGGCCAGCGGCATCGAGCGCATCAGGGGCAAGCCGGTCTCATAGGCTACATGAGCGTAACTGTAAAGATAGGGAAAAAGGCTCGAACGTAATTGTGCGTAAAAACGCACGGCTTCTTCCAGATCATCGCCCAACAGCCAGGGTTGCAGCCAGTAGTTCCAATTATTTTGTTGCGTCCATGCCTGGAGGAAGCCGAAATGAATGCTTTTGATTTCAGTTACTTCGATATCGCAGCTTGTGCTGGATACGCCGCAATGCCCCAGGTTCAGCATAGAAACAAGTGGTTTGGCGCCACCACCGGTATCACCGGCCCAGGTGGCACAGTAGTGCTGGATGCCGGCGTATCCCATGGGGATGTTGATCATGGCTCTTTCTCCGGTCTGGGCGGTGTAACTCCGGCTCATCTGGCGGCCATAGACAAGAGGCAGCAGATTGTGTACTTCACGGTCATGGTAGCGATCCGCCCAGAGCCGGTCGGGGTGTTCCATGATAAAACTCGACGCATCAAGCTTGAAAGCGGAAACACCCTGGTCAACAAACGGCTTCAGATGTTCATACCAGGCTTGGCCCGGCACGGTCAGCTTATCCATACGGACCGGAAAGGAAAAATGGTCGTCCTGGATTTTGGCATCATCATTCCAGGTTTGCTCTTCTTCCCTGTAAGCGCTTTTTTCTTCTTCCCAGAGAAGGTCATAGTCGCAACAAAGCCAGAGGCTAAGCCTGAAACCCAACCGGTGCAGGGCGCCCAAAAAAGTCAAGCGGTGATAACGGCGCATATCGCGAATCCAGTATGGGATATAGAATTTGTCGGGATGCCACTTTTTATCGACACTGAAATCGTAGTGCTTTTCCATCCAGTCCGGCTCAAGGCCAACGGAGTCGCAGGGAATCTGCCGTTCCCGGAACAGCCTGGCATCATCAAGCATGGCCCGGGCATCATTTTGCTCATTGCAGATAAACATATAGCCAAAAGCATACCTCGGCAGCAAAGTCGGCCGCCCGGTTAGCCTGGTATAGAGGTCCAGCAGGCCTGCCAGGCCTTCAGCAAACATCAGGTAAAAATCACAGGGACCATCATCAGCCCGGATGTCCAGGCGGTCAGACTGTGTTGCACCCAGATCATAATGGTGTTTGAAGGTCGTGTTGACCAGGATAGCCCAGCCTCTGCTGCTGGCCAGATAAGGAATGGGGATATAGCTGCTGACATTCCTTGCCCAAAGCGTCGCCCGGCGACCCCGTTTCATGATCGCGTCCCTGTTCTCATCACCCAGACCAAACAGCCTGTCTTTGTCATGCAGCGGCATGGTCAGTGAAAAACCTTGATTTTCGCGACAGACACTCATATTTGCTGTGACCGGACTTAGTGTCACCACATCTCCGGCATCCTTACTGATCGACAACCGGGTTTCTCCGGTTTTGATCAGCCAGGCGTCGTCTGTTTCTTCTTCTGAGAAAGAAACGGCCGCCCAGTCACCTTCTATGAAACGATAGCGATTCAACAAGGGTTCCGGAAAAGGGTTTTTTCTGCTGTAACTGAAACGAAAGAGCCTGTCGGTTAAGAACTGGACCCTGATGTTAAGACCACTGGCCAGCGAATATTCCCGGGTGACAGGTTTTGACAGTCTGTTACTTTCCATGTATTTCATTCCCTTCTTTGATCTGGGCGACAGCGCGTCCCAGAGCGGTCAAGCGTTGGCAATTCGGGGCATAGGCATGGGTTCTTTACCCATTTCCGCCCAAAGAAAACGCAGAAGAAGGCCGGTCTTGATCTCACGATAGGCCGGGTCATGCCAGTGGTTATGGACTTCCTGCGGATCCTCCCGCAAGTCGTACAGCTCGCCATATTCCTTGTTGTAGTAAACCGTTATTTTATAACGCTCATTCACATAAGTCTTCAGGTGGACCGTCGTCGGCTCGTGATGGTTCTCACACAGAATATGATCCCTGGCTTTGTCCTGGCTGCCCAACCAGACAGGACTTTGATCAACACCGGTCATCTCCTGTGGCACCTGCAAGCCAGCCAGCCGGAGAAAAGTGGGCGCCAGATCCACCAAAGAAGTCATGGCCGATGTAGTCCTGCCCGCCTGGATCCGTCCGGGCCAACGAACAATGAAAGGTACCCGGATCATATCTTCATAATGGAAAGGCCCCTTGGCGATCAGGCCGTGTTGACCGAAAAAATGACCATGATCTGTGGTGAAGACCACGATTGTGTCCTCTGCCAGGCCCAGATGATCAAGTTTATCCAGGATCTGGCCGATGTACTTGTCCATCATGCTGATCATGCCATAGTATACAGCCATGTCTTTTTTCATGATCTGCCTGTCACGCACATGTGAATGTAGACCGTGTACCCCATAGCCGCTTTCACGGTAAGCTGAAAAATCCGGACTTTTTTGCTGTGTTGCGGCAAAATGGGGCGGATTGAAAACATGTTCGCCTGCAGTTGCTGCCGGCAGGGTCAGATCGTCCGGATCATACATTTCGTCCCAGGGACGGGACACCAGGTACGGAGGATGGGGATCGGGAAAGCTGGCCCAGAGAAAAAATGAATCCTCATCACGCTGGTATTCATCCAGTTTCGCGCAGGACCTTTGCGCGATCCAGTTGTTGTAATGATAAGCTTCTGGAATCTCCCAGGTATGCTGTTGTGCGGGATCTTTTCTCCCGGTCGGAGCGACAAAATAGTCACGCCAGTTATCCAGTCCGTTTTCTTCCAGCCACAACGCATAGTGCTGACCGGCCCAGGCCTCATGCGTATGATTTCGCATCAGTTCCACATGTTCGAACCCATAGAAACGTTCCTTGAACGCTTTCCAGTAAGCCAGATCCTGCATCAATGGATTGGCTTCCAAAGATGGGTACGTTTCTGTAGATTTCAGAGGTTGAAAATGCGCTTTCCCGATCAGCGCTGTTCGGTAGCCGGCGGCCAGAAAATCCTCACCGACCGTGTGTTCATTTTCAGAAAGCTTTGTACCCAGGGACCAGGCACCATGCTGGCTGGGGTATTTCCCTGTTATTATTGATGATCTCGTGGGTGTACAGGTTGGATTCGGGCAATATGCCCTGGAAAAATAAGTGCCTTGCTCCGTCAGTCTGTCAAGATTGGGTGTTGAGATTTCCGGGTTGACAAAACCCAGGGTATGCCAGTGCTGCTGGTCGCTGGTTATCAGTAGAATATTCGGTCTTTTTTTCATGTTATCCTTCTCCAGAAAAGTGCGTCAGATCATGTTGTCTGCGTTCAGCTTGCATCCATCACGCTGTATACATTATCATCTACTGGAATACCAGCGTCAATTCATTCAGTTGACAAATGGTAAAGATGAAGTCCGTCACGCTAAGCTTTTTTCTGTATTTTGTCATATTGGGGAAATAAAACGAATGTAACGCACATTTTCCTGTCTATATAGGTGAGTGCATCATACTGCCAAAGGAGGAATGTATGGAGGACGCACAGATCATCGAGCTTTTCTGGTCACGCAGCGAAGCAGCTGTTCAGGCAGCAGCAAAGAAATACGGCCGTTTACTCTATCATATTGCCTATAACATCCTGGCTAACCACGAGGACAGTGAGGAATGTGTCAACGATGTCTTTTTTCAAGCCTGGCAGACGATACCGCCGCAGCATCCTGTTTCCCTGACCGCCTATCTCGGCCGCCTTGTCAGAAACCGCTCCATAAACCGCTGGCATGAGAAGCACGCGCAGAAACGTTACGCAGGTACGGAAATACTGCTTTCTGAATTAGCTGAATGTATTCCTTCTGTTGATTCCGTGGAGCAGGAAACCGATGCGCATGAACTCTCAGCGTTCATCAGTGAATGGCTGTCCCTGCAAACAAATGACAACCGTATTTTATTTCTACGCCGCTACTGGTTTGGTGATTCTGTCAAAACGCTTTCACGCCAGACCGGAACAGCAACGAACAAACTGGCGGCACGATTGTACCGTTTGAGACAAAAACTGAAAAAAGCGATGGAAAAGGAAGGAATCAGGCCATGAAGGAGAAAAAGATATTTGATGCGATAACGGATGTCCGGGAAGAGTTGATTGAAGAAGCTGAAAACAGCAGACTGAATAAGAACAGGCGACTCTGGCAGAAAACCGCTGTCCTGGCAGCCTGCGTCGTGCTGGTCATCGCTGTTGTGCTGCTTATTCCCGGTCTGGAAAAAGAAGAAACCAAGACAGGACCCTTGCTCGATGTGGTATACCCGGATGTCTATGCTTTTGATGATGGTGAGGCAAGGATGGCCATCAGAAACCAGAATCCTGTTGATGCTGCTTTCGTTGAAGCCATCAATAATTTTTCATACAAAACAGCCACACTTCTGTTGCAGGACGATGGCCGCAACAAAAGCTACGCCCCTCTCTCTCTGTACTTTGCCCTGTCTCTGGCCTCCTCAGGCGCAAGACAGGATACCGCAACCGAATTGCTTGACGTGCTCGGTGTACCGGATACCGGGACAATGATGCAGCAATGCGGCAATCTGTATCGTTTGCTGTACCACGAGAATAAAATAGGCAAGCTGAAAATAGCCAATTCCCTCTGGTTGGATCATGATTATCGGGGGCAGCCTGTTCACTTCAAAGACGACTTCGTCAAACAGGCGGCGGAACATTTTTATGCGAGCTCACATCATGTGGATTTTGCCCAGCCTGAAACCGGGAAACAAATGGCTGCTTGGATCGTTGAGCACACCCAGGGCACTTTAAATCCTGAAATCGAAGCTGACCCGGAACAAATTCTCGCGATCATCAACACCATCTATTTCTATGATCAGTGGGTTGACCGGTTCTCCAAAGAGGAAACATCCGAGGATATCTTTTATCTGGCTGACGGCAGTGAAGTGAAAAGCGATTTTATGAACCGGACTTGCTTCTCAGCAGGTTTCAGCCGGGGAACAAACTTCACGCGTGCCGGTCTGGCATTGAAAAACGCAGCCCAGATGGTCTTTGTCCTGCCTGATCAAGGCGTGTCACCGTATGAACTGCTGGCATCACCAGAGCTTACACGACTAACCATCGAGGGGGGCGACGAGCATAACGGTGAAGTCATCTGGAAAATCCCCAAATTCAGTTTTGGCTCAGCCTTTGACCTGAAGGACATGCTGATCAAGCTCGGTGTCAATAAAGCCTTTCAGCAGGATGCTGATTTTTCCGGGATCACCGACCATACCGCCTTTATCTCCCGAATCAGGCAGGAAACGCACATCGCGATCGATGAAAACGGCGTGGAGGCAGCTGCCTTCACCAAAATCGACTATGCCGGTGCCGCCCAACCGCAAGGCCGGGCAGAGATGATCCTTGACCGGCCTTTTATCTTTGCTGTCATCGCGCAAAATGGCAATCTGCTTTTTGTCGGTGTCTGCGAAAACCCTGCACAATGAGGCTTGTCACCTGAAACCCCAGATACTGCGATCGGCCGGTTCAGGGAAGCAGTGATCCTCCTTGCTGCAAGATACGTCTGATCTGCAAGGTGTCAAGATCCCAGACCGCCTTATCTGTGTCCACCGCAATAGCGGCCGCGACACCGGCCGCTTCACCGATCTGATTAAGATTAACCATGACACGGACAGCCCCAAAGGCGTCGGCGTCAGCGTGAATCATCCTGCCGGCCATGATCAGGTTGCTGACCTTCCTTTGTACCAGCGTTTTGAAGGGGATCTGGTAGTAGTCTGTACAACGGTTGTCTGTCCGCCACATCTGCCGGACAGGCGGACTGGTCCGGTCTTTGAAAACCTCTTCCCGCCCGTCGAGATAGCGAAAGGTAATGCCGGCATCTTCCGCGTGATGAATATCAACGCGGTAGGTACCGCAGGCAATCGCATCAGGAAAAGACACGCCATACAGCAAGTCATTTTTGTTCAGACAATAGTCGCTGGTAAAATGTCTGGTTTCCCGGATGCCCATAGACGAACACATTGCCGCGATGCGGTACGGTGAACCGGGCTGGCCGGCATGCTGGTTGAGCAGCTTCACAACCGCGAGCATCTGCCTGCGCCCTTCGATCTCAGCGTGTGTCAGATCATCGGCTTGAGCACAGTCGATCCCGAAAACATGGGTGTCGGCCCGAAAAGAAAGTTCCGGCATGGCAGGAATCGGGCCGCCCCGGCCCCAGTCTTCCGGCAAGCCAAAGACCTTGCCGTATTCTTGCAGCAGACTGGACACGTGTACATGCGACACATCGCCGTAAAGTTTAAAGCCCGGTGTGGGTGGTTGCCTGTTATCATGGTGGTAATGGTCAAGATTCAGATCATAAGCCAGGTCACCATCGCCCGAGGCATCAATAAAAAATCTGGCCAGGATCACCTGCCGCCCATCTTTATTCTCGATTACGACACCCCTCAGCTCATTTCCTTTCTGGAAGGGAGCGCAGTACATCGTATGCAGGAAAGGCTGTATCTTATTTTCCACGATCAGGCGGTCGAGCTCAATCTTCAACAACTCAGTGTCCAGCTGGTAAGCGGTATTGACACTTTTGTTGCGTAAAATGCCGCCGTCTTGATCCAGTCGATCGATGGTC
>JAAYLM010000204.1 GCA_012521915.1 Oscillospiraceae bacterium
GCATCTGCTGGATGGCTTAAAGCCAGTCCTGCTTTTTGCAGGACCGTTTCATATTCAGCCAGCGGCCGTTTAGGCAGACGGCCGCTTCCGGTAAACAGGAGTTGTTCAGCTCTTCTGCCCGGTGGTAGGGCTGCCGCTACAGGAATAAGCAACCGTAAAGTCGTCCCTGATTCACCGCAGTCCATTATAGGCTGACCGGACATCAATGCATCCAGACATCGTCCTGTCGCGGCAATATCTTCCGACACTGGTTCGGGCAGTCCCTTGATCACGGTACCGTGATGGCTCAAGGCAGCGGCGATCAACGCTCTGTGAGCATCGCTTTTGGCAGGTGGCGGGGTTACATTTCCCTGCAGAAGACCTGGGTTAACACGCACTTCAGCCATGCGCCCAAACCTCCCGCAGCGCCTGTTCCAGTTTTTCCGGTTCAATCGGCTGGATAAAAGCCTCGCCGGCCTGACGTAAAAAGATGAAATGGATAAGACCTCCCAGCCGTTTTTTATCGCTATGTACAGCTGATGCCAGATCAGCAAAAGCGACCTCGGCTTTCAGGGGCAACTGGTACTGGGAAAGCAGGCTGCGGACACGTTTTGCCGTGCCTGACTGCGTCAGTCCCAGTCGTTCACCCATCTCGGCAGCTGTAACCATGCCAACGGCAACCGCTTCGCCATGGCTGTAGCCTGTATATCCGGTGACTTTCTCAAGGGCATGGCCAATGGTATGGCCGAAATTAAGCAACATGCGTTCACCGCTGTCTTTTTCATCCTGTGTTACCACGTGTGTTTTGATGTTAACACAACGGGTGACCACCCATTCCAGATCAAAAGTTTTTTGTTCAACCTGCTGCAACAGTTCCAGGTCTGCGATCAGACCATACTTGATCACTTCTGCCAAGCCGTCCGACATGCGCCGGCGGGGCAATGTGTGCAGCAAAATAGGATCCATGACGACTGCCCTCGGCTGATAAAAGGCACCAACCAGATTTTTACCCTGAGGCAAATCAACGGCAGTCTTACCCCCGATTGATGAATCAACCTGTGCCAGCAAGGTCGTTGGCACCTGGATCAGCGGGACACCACGCAGATAAGTCGCGGCGGCAAAACCGGCCAGATCGCCGATAACCCCGCCCCCCAGAGCAATAACCGGATCAATGCGGCTCAGTCCTTGCTCGTGGAAAAATGAAAAAAGCTGACTGAGGTACTCCATTGTTTTTATTTTTTCACCTGCCGGCAAAACAAGGCTGGCACAGGTGAAGCCTGATGACCGCAAAGCCGCGCAGGTCTGCTTAAGGTAAAGCGGTGCGACCTGGTCATCTGTTACAACTACGGCCATCCGTCCACGACAATTTGCCGCAGTCACTTCTCCCAGTCGGCCCAGAGCCCCCTGTTGGATCAGAACCTGGTAATCGCTTGTGGCTGTCCGTGCAATCAATTCCGGCATAGCAACCTCCATAGGAAATGACCGGTCAGATGGACCGGCCTACGGCTTGAGCAATCGGCCTGAGACCTGCGACCAGATGGTCAAAGGCAACCGGCGTCAACGACTGTTGGCCGTCAGATAAAGCATGTACCGGGTCATTGTGAACTTCGATGATCAGTCCATCGGCACCGACTGCGACAGCGGCGCGCGCCAGAGGTTCAACCAGAGAAGCTATGCCCGCTGCATGGCTTGGATCAACAAATACCGGCAGATGGGTCCGGCTTTTCAGCACAGGCACCGCGCTTATATCCAGAGTGTTGCGTGTGCTGGTTTCAAAGGTACGGATACCACGTTCGCAAAGTATGACGTCAGTGTTGCCGCCGCTCATGATGTACTCAGCTGACATCAGAAGCTCATCCAGGGTGTTGGCAAAACCCCTTTTCAACAAAATTGGCCGCTTGATGCGCCCCAGTTCTTTGAGCAGTTCAAAATTCTGCATGTTGCGGGTGCCAACCTGAATCACATCAACAAACTCAAGAAACAGCTCAAGTTGTGCCGGGTTGGTGATTTCCGAAACAACCGGCAGTCCGGTGGCCTGTCTGGCCCGTTTCATGTACAGCAGACCTTCAGCCTTGAGTCCCTGAAATGTATAGGGTGATGAGCGGGGTTTAAAGGCGCCGCCGCGCAGCATCATGGCACCAGACTGCCTGACCTGTTCCGCAATCCGGCAAACCTGTTCCTCTGATTCAACCGAACAGGGACCGGCAATCAGGCAGATGCGGTCGGATCCAATGACCACATCTCCGACGCGAATCTGCGAGTCGTCCGGATGAAATTTACGGTTGGCTCGCTTATAGGGTTCCTGAACCTTCATGACACGCTCTACAGCATCTTGTATTTCCAGTTTCTCGATCGGAATGCCTGATGTGTCACCGACCAGACCGACAATGGTCATACTGCTGCCGATAATGGGACTGGTTTGCACGCCATAAGCCGCTGTCAGCCAGCTGCATAGTTGATCCACTTGTTCCCGGGATACCCCTTGTTTCAAGACAAGAATCATTGGTTTTCCTCCAAACCTAAATGTTGGCTAATTGCCCGGGCTATCTGTCCGGGACAGCTGTCAGCGTCAACCACCAGATCGGCCAGCTCATGATAGCGTGGCTGTCTCTGCTGATAGAGTTTTTCCCATGCCTGTCCATCCTGTCCAGCCAGCATGGGACGGCCTTCTCCCCTGCCCAAACGCTGTAGGGCAACCGGCAGGGAGACATCCAGTAATATGATCAGGACCGGGTACACCTTGCGCAACAAGTCTACACCATCACCGAGAAGCGCACCGCCGCCGGTTGACATCACCTGGCTTTGCCGCCGGTCCAGTGACTGCCGCAGTACAGACCGCTCCAGATCCCTGAAATATGCTTCACCTTCCGTCGCAAAAATTTCCGGTATGGAGCGACCAGCCTGCTTTTCAATGCTTGTGTCCAGATCCAGAAAGGGCAGATCCAGTTTCTTTGCCAGCAGCCTGCCGACTGTCGTTTTACCGCTGCCCATAAAGCCTGTCAGGAGAATGGTTACAGGAGACTGCTTCATGATCGCCTGCGTTAAGTCACGCTGCACCCGGCGCATCAAGACTGGTTCGAAAACCACATCCGGATGCCATATTTTCTGTGCCGCCAGGGCCTGGTGGAAAAGCATGCCCTGGCCTCCATCAGCCGGGATGCCCCGCGATCGTGCCGCCAGGACCAGTCGGGTGGCTACCGGATTGTATATGGTGTCATAGACACGTTGCACATGGACAAGATCATCTTTGGGCAAAGGCAGGCCGGACAAATCCGGCCACATACCGAGCGGTGTGCCGTTCAGAACGATCCAGCCCCCACGCTCAGCGGCCAGCTGGCCAGCCATAATGCGCCATTCAGACAATGTAGCGCAACTTTGTAAAACAGCCTTCGGGTAATGGCAGCGCACGGCAGCAACCAGAGCGTCCGCCTGTTCCGGCCGGCGGGCAACAAGGTACAGGTGGCAGCCAGCGTCTGCTGCGGCATAAGCCATGGTCCGGCTGACACCACCGGCACCTAACAGCAGGACCAGGCTGCCCTTGTGCAGTGGGCAAGCCTGGCGAAAAGCAGCGAAATCAGTATTATAGCCCTTCCTGTCTGCGACCGTGTTCACAGAGCGGATCCGGGCGGCCGTTTCATCAAGGCCACCCAGAAAAGGGATAATCGCTTCTTTATAGGGAATGGTGCAGTTGAAGCCTGCTAAATCGGCAGACAAACGCCTGATTGTTTCAGCAAGGCATTCCGCGGGGATATCAAAGAGCCGATAGGAGCCTTCCAGACCGGCTGCGCCCATGATGCCGTGGTGAATAAAGGGTGAAAGGCTATGCCCCAGCGGATGGCCGATCAAGCCGAATTCAGTCGCACACATAGCCAGCCTCCTGAAGGAGCCAGGCTGCTTTAATGGCTTGATTGCCATCCTGCAGCATGAGCTGCAGGCAACCGCCTTCATAAGCTCTCAGTTCCCGGATACGGATATTGCTGATGTTGATGCCGTTGTTGCCCAGAAGGGTCGTCACATGGCCCAGCACACCGGGCTTGTCAGTGATATAAACCGTCAGCATGCTGTTGGCTGACAAAGCACCTCGTCCATCCACAGGCAGGCTGCCACGGTACTGGGATGCCTGATAGAACAACTTGTGCAGTTCTTTTTCATCCCGGAATTCCAGTGATTCAATAAACTCACTGATAATCTGGTTGAATTCCTTGAGAACAGGCAGCAGTGCCTGGCGTGATTCGAGGCTGATGCCGCTCCAGAGACGGGCGTCAGAAGATGCGATCCGGGTAATGTCACGAAAACCGCCTGCCGCCAGACGTGTCAAGGTTCCATCGTCACGCCGGGCCGCCAGCAGCGCGAGCGCAGCAGCCGCCACATGTGGCAAATGGCTGACTGCTGCGACGGCCTGATCATGCACAACCGCATCCAGATGGATAGGTGTAGCCCCAATCAGGCGGATCAGCTGCTCAAATCGCTTGACAGTTGTGAAAGGAAGCCTGGTATCATCGCCAAGACAAAGAACGTAAACAGCATTTTCCAGCAGCATTTCTGAAGAAAAGGAAAAACCGCGACGCTCAGAACCTGCCATTGGATGGCCACCAATAAAGCGGTCGCAACTGACTTTGTCCATAATCGGTTTCTTGACACTGGCTGCATCAGTCAACAGGCCGGTCGTATAAGCAGAAGCAAGTTCCACGGTCATAGCCACCGTTGCAGCAGGTGTACAGACAAACACAACATCACAATCACGGAGCAGTTGCCAGGCTTGCTCATCTGACACATGCCCCGGACGGTCGTTCTCAGATATCACACCACCGGACGTCAGGACAGCTGAAGCAGTAGCTTGTTCGATAACCGCCTGATCAGTATCCAACCCGACGACAGCCAAACCGGCCCGGTTTTTCAAAGCACGGGCAATTGAGCCGCCAATCAGACCTAGCCCGATCACACCGGCACAACTGAAGGTAGTGCTCCTGTCCGTGTTCTGCTGTGTCAACGCATATTACCTGCTTTCGTTTGTTGTCCCTATTCTGCGGCCTGACACCTGATTCGTCAATAACAATGCGTTCAGAAAAGAGGTTGTATCATGCCGAACAGCCAGGCAGGGCCGACATGTATCAGGAGTGCAAATAGCGCATGACAGCATCCTGGTTAACCGAAAAAAAGAGGGCTTCCTCACGGCTGATCTGATTGTTGCGTAAAAGATCAGCCAGATACATGTCCATGGTGACCATTCCCTCAGCCTTGCCCATCTGGATGACGCCATCAATCTGCGGGGTTCTGCCATCGCGGATCATATTGCGGATGGCATTATTGACCAGCATGATCTCAAAGGCAGGCAGTTGCGTTCCATTATTGCCCGGTACCAGTTGCTGTGATACGACCGCCTGCAGGACGGTGGACAGCTGGACACGTACCTGCTGCTGCTGGCTGGGAGTAAAGACATCAATAATTCTGTCGATCGTTTTTGCCGCACCGACAGTGTGTAATGTTGATAAAACCAGATGACCTGTTTCAGCTGCTGTCAAGGCAATCGCTATGGTTTCCAGATCGCGCATTTCCCCGATCAGAATAACATCCGGAGACTGCCGGAGTGCTGCGCGCAAAGCCTGGGCATAGCTCTGGCTGTCGATACCGATCTCCCGCTGATTGATGATGCTGCGGTCATGACGGTGCAGGTATTCAATGGGATCCTCCAGGGTGAGTACATGGCAAGCCCGGTCGTGGTTGATCTTGTCAATAAGCATGGCCAGCGTTGTCGTTTTGCCGCAGCCAGCCGGGCCGGTCACCAGGATCAGACCTTTCTGCTTTTGTGCGAGCTGCAGGACGCTTGCCGGAATACTCAGTGATTCCGGATCCGGCAATTGCGAAAAGATACGCCTGACCGTTATGGCACAAGAACCACGCTGACGGAATATATTGGCCCGGAACCGTCCAATGTGGCTGATGGAAAGCGAAAAATCAACCTCGCCGTTTTTTGCGAATTGACGGTTGCTCTGTTCACGGTCAAAAAGCTGAAGAGCACTGGCTTCTGTGTCTTCAGGGGTGAAAACACCATATTCTTCCAGATTGTGCAGTACACCGTCAATTTTCAGTACGGGCGGTTTTCCTACTGTGATGAAAAGGTCAGAAGCCTGCCGGCGCACCATTATTTCTAAAATTTGATACATCCTGCTCATGTATTACCTTTCAGCAGAGGATCTGCCTGTGCCTCATAATCAAATGGTTTTCGCCACCAGGACCAGCGAAGCACCTTGATTCGGGGATTCTGCCGTGCCCCTTGCGGAGCGATCAGCAAGATCAGATCAATACCCTGTTCAGCAGCTGTATCCAGGACACGGGCAGCCATCCGCAGCTGATTCTCTTCCACGCGAATGTCCAGATCCGCAATACCAGTGTTTTCCAGGCTTGATCTCAGCTGATCCGCTTGACTTTGCATGTCCGAACCAGCGATATCTGTCTCCCTGTAAACATTACTGATCCTGGCCATGACCTGCTGGCCTTGACAATCCACCTGGTAATACGATGTGCTCCAATCTGCCCGGCGCTGAGCCAGACGCCAGTCAGCTGCTGCAGTCACCAGCGTCAGAACACCGAAGAAGATCAGCAAAACCAGAAGCAAGATAATCAATGCTGACGCGGCACCGCGCCGGTTGCGCAGCTGGGTTACGCCTGAAAGCCGGTTTACAGGAGAACGGCGGGCGTTCATGGCGCACCTGTGCCGGAATCCCAGTGATGTCCGGTCTGCAAGGCGAAAAGTGGTTCAACCGTATCGACTGACAGTGACTTGATCTCAATGGTCAACAGCCAGAAATCCGCTTCATTACCAGCCTGGAGCAACAAATGGGCCTGCCAGGCAGCTTCTTCAGCTGTGCCTGGTTGCATGGACCGGTCCAGGAAGATGGTGGCAGTACGGCCGTCCTGTCTGTTTTGCTGCAGGTCGGTGATTTCAGGCAGCTCGGTGGATCCAGGTGATTTCCAGCGGTCAGCCAGATCTGAAGCACAGTTCACCGCCAGATCGAGCGTCTCTGCTTTTTTAGTCAGGCTCTGCGCCTGGGCAAAAACCTGCACAATGAGGGTGCTGAAAAAAGCCAGTAAAGCGATCGCCATAATCAGTTCAGCCAGGGTAAAGCCTTTCCGGCCACGATGATCAGTTTGAGCTGTGTTCATGGCCTGCTCACCTCGCTGTTCAGCTTGATTGAACGTGTTCGTTTCTGCAGCTGCCCGCCATTATGGCGGCTCAAGGTCACTTGCAGCAAAGTGCCACCGCTGATATCGAGCGCCAGTTCATCAATGCGGGCAATGCGGTTTCCCATCTCCGGTGTGGCTGCGCCCCCCGCCCTGATGAACAACTCACACAGGTGGCCGTCATGTATATAGATCCAGGTCAGATAAGTCTGTCCGGCTATTTCGCTGCTGATAACCAGTGCGTCAGCACCACTGAACGGATCCGGCTGTATACTGATCATATCCGCAGCATCATGACTGCGCGTCTTTACATCAATATAGGAGATACCAACACGCAAATCAGCAGTCTGCCGCTGCCAGTCACTTAAGCGCAGATACGCCGAGCTGCCGATTCCGGTGACTGTAAATACAAAAAAGGACACCAGAATGAGCAAAAACATGACAAGGACCATTTCGATTAATGTGTAGCCTTGTCTCTTCATTAGCGAACGTCCTCCAACAGCTGGACGTCAACAATCGGATAAATGTTGTCGCCGACCACTTCGTAGTAAAAAGCAAAACGGCTGTCATCCAGGATCAGGCCGTAGTTTTCCTGCAGGTAGACGAGGCCAGGCGGATACGCACCTTCCAGTGCGTAGCACTGCATAACCGCCTGGTTAATGGCTTCGCTGACCTTTTCGCGAGCACCATCCCTGCTGGTTTTTTGCAAATCAGATAAACTTTGCCAAACCAGGATAATGATCAGCAAGAAAACCGCTATGGCTACAACGAAACCGGCTCTTTTTAACGTTTCCTGACTCATGCCCCGTCCTTTCCTCAACCGATCGATGACAAGATCTCTACCAGAGGCAACATGACAGTCAGCAGGATGCCGCCGACAATCAGCGAGAGAATGATGACCAGAAAGGGCTCAACGAGGCCGGTCAGACGGGTAAGGCGGTTGCTTACTTCCTGCTCATATGCCAGGGACAGTTTGTTCATTACCGTGTCCAGCTCGCCAGCTTTGCTGCCCAGCGCCAACATGCGGACAAAAAGCCGGGGAAACAGTTCCGTTTCCTGCAGCGCGACAAACAGGTCATCACCTTTGTGCACCCGCGCCCTGCTGGCTGCTACCTTTTCACTGACCCACGAATTATCCATGACCGATTCAGTCATGGACAAAGCGGCATCAAGGTCGATACCACTGCGCAGCAGATAATGCAGTGATGTGGCAAACCGGGCAGCATAAAGTCTTCTGTAGAGCGGACCGATCATGGGCAAGCGCAAACGGGCACGGTCAACAATCCGATTTCCGCCGCGGCTGTGGCGCAGCCATACATAAACACAGACGACCAGCAAAACAAGCAGCGGGATCAACCAGTAAGCCTGTCCTGCCATAAAAAGGCCAAAAGTCAGCAAGCCCTGGGAGAATGGCGGCATGCGACCGCCAAAACTGGTGAGAATCTCACTGAAAACCGGCAGCACCCTGACAATCAGCAAGATGATGATCGCAAGCATCATGAAAAACAAGACCAATGGATAAATCAGGGCGTTGCGGACCTTCTTCTTCATTTCGCTGTCGCGCTGGTAAAAATCGGAAAGACCGGAAAGGACCTGGTCTGTTGTCCCTGAAGCCTCACCAATGCGAACCATGCGAACCAGATAGTCAGGGAAAACATGCAGTGCTTCCATGGCTTCCGATAAAGGGATCATTCTTTGTATTTCCTGCGATAGCCTGGTCAAGACTGTTTTTAACCGGGGAATATCCGCGCTTTCCGCTAGTAATTCCATGCCTTCAGTCAGCAGGATGCCTGAACGCTGAACCAGGGCAATCTGTTCACAGAGCCAGGCAAGCTCTGCTGGTTCCAGCTTGATCATTCTTTCAGCGGCCATGGGAACCTCCGTATCCAGTCTATGATGCTGTTACAGCATTTGCCTTAATCAATGACAAAAACATTATACACATATCAACAGCCGTTTGCCAGACAGGTTAAGGCGCTCTGCTGTGGTCCTGACATGGTGTAATGCAGCATGCAGGAGCTCGTCTTGCAGGTCATCGGATTGATCCGGTATAATGGTGGCGATCAGTCCACTTCTGTGAAGATGGCGGAAAGGATGTTGCTGATCGCGTGGTTTATCGTTTGCTAAGAAGGTGCTTCAGCCCCAAAGTCAGGAAAAGCAGAACCCGGTTCCGGCAGTTTCTGCCGTTTACACTTTTGATTCTGCCGCTCCTTGTTTCCGCTTGTCATCTTTCCTTGAGCCAGGAGCAGACCTCATCGGCTGACACGATCCCGACCAACCCACCGCATCCTTCCATTTCTGCCCCGATGCTATCACCATTACCTGAAGGCAGTCCGTCTCCAACAACCGCGGACAGCAGCGAAACAAGCAAGCCCGGACTGACTCCGGATCCTTCTTCGACCGCTGAGGCAACGACCAATAGTACTCAAAACCCATCGTCAACGCCAACTCCCGGCGCTTCCA
>JAAYLM010000023.1 GCA_012521915.1 Oscillospiraceae bacterium
CCGTCCAGATGGCACAAGAATCTGGACCAACATGAGAGTCGCCCGGCTGCAGGGACTTCCCAACAGCAAGGCTATGCATTTATGCCTGCTGGAAGACATTACCGCACGCAAAAAAATTGAAGAAGAAGTGCTTGAAAGTGAGCGCAGCAAATCAGTCATTCTCTCAAATCTGCCCGGTATGGCTTATCGCTGCCGGAATGACAGGGACTGGACCATGCTTTTTGTATCCGACGGCTGCCAGAATCTTACAGGGCACAAGGCAGAGAGCCTTATCAAGAACAGGGATCTCTCTTTTAACGAACTGATTTCACCTCCCTTCCGTGAACAAATATGGCATGCCTGGCAAAAGACACTGCTGCAAAGAGCACCTTTCCGGTATGAATATGAAATCACAACAGCAACCGGTGAAAAAAAGTGGGTACTGGAGCTTGCCGAAGGAGTATATCAGGATCACGGGAAAGTTGAGGCACTTGAAGGGATCATCCTTGACATATCAGACAGAAAAGATGCGGAAGAAAAGCTGCGTTATACAGCAGAACATGATCCCGGAACAGGCTTGTATAACAGAGCTTATCTGGAAAACCTGCTTCGTCTGGAATCTGAAAAGCCACCGACCAGCAAACAGGCTATCATAGGGATCAACCTGAACAGCATGTACTACCTAAGTCTTTCCTATGGTTTTGGTTACAGTCATGATATCCTGAGAAGTATTGCCAATGTGCTGCGCACATTCTGCGATGAGTCAAAATTGCTGTTTCGCTCATACGAGTACCGCTTTATCTTTTATCTGAAGGACTACGAAAGCCACGAAGCGCTTCAGGCATTCTGCGAAGCTGTAGCCGAGACCCTAACGCCCCTGTTGGCTGCAGAGCGGATCGGAGCCGGAATGGGCGTGCTTGAACTTGATGAAGATAACAGGCGTCATGTTGATCTCATCTTGCGCAATGTCCTTTTAACAACAGAAAAATCACTAAGAAATGAAGATAATGGGATCCATGTGCTCTTTTTCGACCAAAATATGGCTATGCAGATCAGCCGCGAGGATAAAATCAAAAAAGAACTCGTGCAGATCTCTGAGGGGATCAGAAGCGAGCGGCTCTATATGCAATACCAGCCTATCCTGAATCTGAATCAAGGTAAAATTTGTGGTTTTGAAGCACTAGCCAGGCTAACCAGTGACCATTTCGGGCGCGTACCGCCCAATGAATTCATTCCGATCGCCGAAAAGAACAAACTGATCGTTCAGCTAGGTGATGTTATTATCATCAAAGCCCTGCAGTTTCTGCAAAAACTCCAGCAAAAAGGTTATAATCAGGTGAGCGTATCCATAAATATTTCCGCTGTTCAGCTTTTGCGAAGCGACTTTTCCAGCAATTTGATTGATCAGATCAAACGATGGCAAATTAATCCCGCCCAGGTGGGGCTGGAACTCACTGAGTCCATCTTTGCGTCAAATTATGATGAGATCAACAGGATCATTCGCTATTTACGCGCTCTGGGAATAAAAATCGCCATAGATGATTTTGGCACAGGCTACTCCTCGTTGGCTCGCGAACGTGAAATTTATGCTAACTATCTGAAAATCGATAAGCACTTCATCGACAAACTTCTTGAAGCCAAGACAGAGGCAACCATAACCAGCGATATCATATCCATGGGGCACAAACTGGGGCACTGCGTGATCGCCGAAGGTGTGGAATATGAAACTCAGCTGAGCTACCTGAGAGAAAATGGTTGTGATCTGGTCCAGGGTTATCTGATCAGCAAACCGCTGGACGATGACCAGGCGATTGAACATCTGATACACGACAATCCGGCCAGTAACGGCTGACGGGAAACGAAAACAGCCTAGAATCCAGCAGGCGCTTACTTGCGTATAATCAGGAACTTTTTTATCGCTCAAACGTCAATATGACTGGATTGCTTTTCACCTGACATCAGCCAATTATCACCCGATATCCTTAAGTTAATTGCCCCGATGATTGCGGAGGCAATGTTTTCGGAGGTCAATAAAAATGAGAAAGCTTGCGTCTTTTCTGCTGACGGTCACGCTGTCTTGCATGATGCTGGCTTCCTGCGCCAGCAAACCAACCAGCGAAGATCTGACACCCACCACGGAGCCAAGTAGCCTAAGCGCTTTTGAAGGACCAGTCAATGATATCCTTGATCGAATCATCAATGATACCATCGCCAAGAATATACTTGTTGATGAAGAACTAAAAGGAATTACCTGCTACGAAAAGTCAGTGGATCCGGATTCCTGTCAGGACATCCTTGGCCTCACCCCGGCAGAATTCACCTCAGACATTGAGGCAGCACTTGAAGCAAAACCAGACGGTTCCTGGTTTGCGCACTCTATTGTTCTGATCCGGTGTAAAGACGGCAGTGATGTAGCCGCACTCGCCGAATGTATCAGCCAGGGAACCAACCCGGCCCGCTTTGGCTGCATCAAAGCTGAAGCAATCGTTACCGGCTATACCGGCCAGTATATTCTCCTCTGTGCGAGCTTCCAGAATACGTGTGACGCAATCTATACAACGTTTACGGAACTGTCGGCTTTGCCGGTGAAGCGAATTGACCGGGAAAACACCTGGAATGGTGACGGAATGCTGGGATGATAAATGAAAGGTCATGGCAAAAGTCATGGTTGCCCTGCACATATCTGGTTGACCGCAGTTTGGTTCTCCACATGAATCATCGGGTTGGGCGCGTTGGTGTTCGCGCGCCCTGCCCAGGACGTTTCTATCAGTGAACGGCGTAAGCTCGCCCAGTTTCCTGAGTTCACGATATCAGCTTTCGCAAGTGGAGAATACTTCCATGCGCTTGAATTATTTATGATGGATCAATTCCCCTGGCGCGAGGAGTTTCTTCGCCTTAAAGCATGCAATCAATATTATGTTTTCCGGCAAAAAGACAACCACGATATTTTTATAAAAAACGGTACAGCCGTCGCGATCTCATATCCTTTTGCCGAGGGTGCTGATAAACTCGCAGCCAAAAAGATGTCGGCACTCATGGACATCTACTTTCAGGATATGAACATTTACCTGTCCGTTATCTCGGATAAAGCATATTTTCTGGCTGAGCAATATGGCTATCCGTCTATCGACTATGACCTACTTGTTGATAACCTCCGGCAAGGCTGTCCGCAAGCCAGCTATATTGATCTTTTCACTACTTTATGCGCAGATGATTATTATAAGACGGACGCTCACTGGAAACAGGACTGCCTGCAGCCCACCGTCAGCAGGTTGATCAGTACCATGGGCCGCAGCATGCTCGCCTCAGGCTATATAGTGAATGACCTTTATCCTTTGCATGGCGTCTATTGGGGCGAATCCGCATTGCCAC
>JAAYLM010000024.1 GCA_012521915.1 Oscillospiraceae bacterium
CAGATGAATAGCCCAGTTCTTCCAGATAACGGGAGATATCCAGGATGGCATCCATCAGCTTCTCTTTAGCGGCTGATTCAACAACGGGAATCGCCCCCGATGTCGTGTATTCGTCCATGAAACCGATTCCGGACACGATCAGGTGCGTTGCCTTGCCCGGCGCCTGTGTACTGCCGCAGCTTACAGCTGTTGAACCGCAATCAATTGCCGTACTGCCGCAGGTGACGGAAGATCCCTGTTGGATGGAGGTTGAACCGCAGTTGACAGAAGCTTGATTGGGTCTATTCTGTCCGGCACGACATTCATCGCCAAAGCCGACGCCCATGACAATCACGGTCTGCACATCATTCAGGTATTTCGCCGGATCTGCCGATACCACGCCCCAGGCATCATTGAACGGATGCGGAATCAAGTTCAGCTGATACGGAATCGATCCGTCATCGATACCGGCAAAATCATCTTTTTTGGCAATCCCAAAAATATCAATGCCTTTGCTGATCGCAATGCGTGACACTTCGTTGGTTAAGGGTCTTGACTCCGGCGATACATCCTTGATGTCCGGATTTGCGACCCAGAAACTCTTGCGATGGTTCGGCTTTCTGCCGTCTTTTTTCATCCGCATGGCTGGCGGCAGGCAGTAACGCCAGCAAGGCTCAAGCGAAGACCCGTAGCCTTCTCGGTTGCAGGCAAGATTGGGAACGATGACCGATTCATCAACTTTTTCAGGGATATCGATATCGAAACGGAGTTGAAAACGCTCGGCCCAGGCGCAACGGTATTTATTCTAGTTGGCATATGTGAATTTCTTGCCGTCAATAACGATTTCAGTCATGCCATCGACTTCTTTACGCAAGGCTGACGAGGGAGCGCATTGGCGGACACATTGCATACAGTAGTCGCACAGCGTATGGCCGTTGTACATCGGATCCGGATCGAGCTTCGCTTCGGTTATGATGGTGATCAAGCGTTGCCGTGCCCCGTATTCAGGTGTAAGAAGCAGTCCCTGGTAACCGATGTCGCCAAGACCCGCGGCAGCACCTGCATGTATATGAGACAAATCTGGAGAAAAGTTGATATTCAGTTCTTCATGGGGACGATATCGCCAGATGGCTGTCTGAGGAATCGGGATGCTTTTGTACCCGGCTTCTTCAAGATGCCTGGCTAAATATAAAGCGATCCGTTCAAGACGCGAGTTGACCGCGGTAACGACACTCGCACTGCCCCAGTTATGAATCGGCTCGCCACCTAATTCCCACGCTCCGTCGGGGGTGTGAACAGCAGCAACAATGACCGATTTTGCTGTTGGCAGATGGCCCAGGGGGCTTATCCGGGGCGGGGCATCTTTAAACCGTTCAACGTTGGCAATGCCGCATAAATCGCCGCCAAGCGTCTTAACCATTGCCTTAACTTGCTGAGAAGTAATCATAGTGTCCTCCATGTCTTGTTATATTGCACATGTCTGAAGCTATTATAACGATGCAGTTTCAGCTTTATGATATCAACGGCGATCATTCTCAACAATACAAAAAATAGTGTTACAGAATAGTGCATTTTAATATTGACAGATAAGACTATGATTGCTATTATAATTGGTTATCTATTATTATTTAGTTGCATTGCACAATCCGCCAATATACTGCATACTGTATTCAGACCGTCAACTCGGAGGAAATATGTCGCAAGAAAAAATGGCAGTTTGGATCGAGCCGAGTTACATCGATACGCCATGGTGCCGCTTGCTGCAGCAAGGGATCAAAACCGAATTGGCACGTTTTCGGCGCAAGGTGGAATGCGCCGTTATCAAAGATCCGCAGTCCCTGGTTGTCAGCAACGATATCCTCGTTCTGGCCGGTGAAACGGACGGATGGATCAATAGAATGCTTGAATACGCCTATAAAGAGAATTACCGGGTTTGCATGGCTTCTTCAGATTCGGATGCCATCATGCCGCATGTGAGCACCGTGACGCTTGACCGGCGCGGTGATATGTGCCTGATGATGCAGTACCTGTATGATTGCGACCGCAAGCGCATCGCCCTTTTTGGCGTCAACCTTTCATCACCAGCCGACCAGAAAAGGGCTGAAGGCTACCTCAGCATGATCACACACCTGGAGCTTCCGCTCGATCGGAACGACATCTACCCAACCTTTGGCGATGTTCAAGCCTGCGTTGATCACTTGTTTCGCAACCTCGACCGATACGATGCCATTATTTGCGGCAACGATTTGTATGCTGTCTATTTGAACGCAAAATTGAAGGAAATCGGTGTCCAGGTGCCTGGCCGTATGTACCTGGCAAGTTTTGGTAATACCCTGTTGTCTAAATGTACAACGCCGACCTTGACAACCATGGCGCTTGACCATTTCGAACTCGGCAGGCAAGTCGTTCATCTGTCACTCGATCTCGAACGAAATCCCCACATTACGAAAGAGTCCATAACCATCGAAGGGCGCTTTTTTATCCGAGAATCGACAGACAATCGGGCATTATCGTCAAAAAGGCAGCGCTTGACGCCGTCAAAACCATCTTCTGACATCAGCTCATATTCCGATACGCATCTTCATGGGGTCGTCAACCTGGAGCTTTGCCTCACCACCTGTGATCCGTTAGACTTTTCTATTATCCAGGAATTACTCAATGGAAAAACGGTCAACAGTATCGCCGATGATCTTTTTATTTCTCAAGGGACGCTGAACTATCGACTCAATAAACTCTATCAGCAAGCTGGTGTTGCGTCACGTGTGCAGTTCGAATCATTATTTCAAGCCTATCTGCCGAAATTTTCGGCGGAGAGCATTGCGGTTGATTCCTTGCCAGAATGACAGCCATAAGCGTTTATCGTCACAAAAACACACGAATCTGTCAATACAAAAATACGACACATGGTGACGATGCTTTTTACATTGTTGGTAACGAGCATCATTGGTATGATCCATTTGCAGTCCGAACATACGAAACGTGCGAGACCTGGTTAAGCAGCATGGTCATACGGAGGCATACCTGCATGTATCACAAGACCTTGTTTTCAAATCCTGATCGTCATGACGGCCCTTTTCAAATAAGCCATGACTTCCAGTTTATCCCGCTGAACCTGTCGGAGAATTTCGATTGGCCCGACGGCAGCAGCGAGAAAAATAAGCTGAAGCACATTGAATGGCGCTTGAAAAGATTAGCTGATCGGGGATTTGGCGGGGTTGTCATTAACATCGCTTTTAAGAAGTACATGGAAGATGAAACCGCCTGGAAACGATTTGTCAAAACGGTGGACATGGCCGTGGAACTTGGCTTACGAATCTGGATTTACGATGAGCAATATTATCCGAGCGGCATGGCGGGAGGCCTTGCGCTTCGAGGCCATCCGGAGTTGGAAGCAAAGGCACTTGGCTGCCTGATCAAAGACGTGGATTCACCCGATGCTCCGGTCAGGATAGCGTCTCCGCACGGGCACGCGTCGCTGAAATTTGCCTTCGCGGTTCCGCTGATCGCGATGCAAAATAATGAGAATGCAGCTGTTACGTGTCCAGATTTTAAGCGTCAGGAAGAGATCAGCCACTTGGCCGACTCAGGCGGAGGATTGTGTTGGGATTGTCCCGGAGGCAAGTGGCGTATATACTGCTTTTTTACGCGTTCCAATTATGAGGGAACGTATCTTTGCCGAACCATCAGGTCTCCGCATCGGAATATTGATTGTTTGAGTACAACGGCCGTCAAGAGATTCCTGGATATAACCTATGGCAATTATGGCAAGTGGCTCGGAGAAAGGTTGGGCAAGGATATTGAAGCCATATTCGCCGATGAGCCAGGTTTGCTGGCTTATACACCTTATCCAGAAAATTACACCTATACACGCAAAAAGGCTCCATCTGAATCTATCGTAGAACAGCCTGATCTGTCCATCCCTATCTTGCCTTTCATGCATTGGTCTGATGAGATTGAAGAGGACTTTTTGCAATACTGCGGGTATTCATTGAAAGATAGCCTGCCCGAGCTATTCGACGGCGAAAGCAAAAGAGCCTGCGGCTTGCGTCTTGATTACCGCCGATGCACGGCAAAAATGTTTGATGAGGCCTATAACCGCCAATATATTCATTTAGCTGAAG
>JAAYLM010000205.1 GCA_012521915.1 Oscillospiraceae bacterium
AGCACTGCCTGGGGCCCTATGCACTGGGCACACGCCACCAGCCATGACTTGGTCAGCTGGGACCACCAGCCGATCGCCCTTATGCCAGACGCGCTTGGCACCATCTTTTCCGGGGGCGCGGTCTATGACGCCACCAACACATCCGGCATGGCCACGCCAGGTGAAAAGCCGCCATTGGTCCTGATGTTCACCCATCATGGCGCAGCGCAGCAGCAGAGTATTGCCTGGAGCACAGACTACCGGCATTTTGAAAAATACCCGGGGAATCCTGTTATCAAGAACCCCGGTCAGCGCGATTTTCGTGACCCGAGGCCTTTCTGGAACCCGCTGCTGAACAGCTGGAGCTGTGCTGTGGCAGCCGGTGACCACATTGCTTATTACAGCTCGCCTGATTTGCTTTGCTGGGAGCAGACAGGACGGTTCGGACCTGAAGGAAACCATCTGGCCGGCGTCTGGGAGTGTCCGGACCTGTTTATGTTGCCGGTCCCCGGCGGGGAAGCCTGCTGGATCCAGATTGTCAGCATGGGCCGCCCGAAAGAGCAGGGCGGTCCCTGCACACAATATTTCATTGGTTCTTTCGATGGTGAGACCTTCCGCCCCTATGACACCGGAAGCCATCCTCTGCTGGTTGATCCGGGACGGGATTTTTATGCTGCGGTCAGCTTTACCAACGCGCCTGAACCCACTCTGATGGGCTGGGGCAGCAACTGGGTTTATGCCCATGAGACGCCTACCGGGGTTTTCCGGGGTGCCTTGACACTGCCGCGCCTGGTTTCCCTGCAGGATACCCCGGGCGGACCGCGCCTGGCCGCACGCCCTTGTACTGCTTTGCTGGATATGTTGACTTTGCAGCAAACGTCCCGGACAACGCTGCCCCTGCCTCATGAATCTTTTGCGCTCCGGTCCGAGGGTGAAGGGCCATTCACAATAAGCCTGGCTAATGACGCTCATGAAACGCTGCGCTTCGGTCTTGACAGCCAGGGCTGCTGGTTTATTGACCGCAGCCAGAGCAGCCTGTTGCGCTTTTCCGCATGTTACGGTGAACCGCTCTACCAGATGGTCCGGCAGCCAAGCCAGCACAAGGATTCAACAGCTATGCTGGCAGTCTTTGATGTCTCTATGCTGGAACTTTTTGCTGACGACGGTTTATTTGCCTGCAACAGCCTTGTTTATCCCACGCAACCCTATAACCGACTTCAGGTTAGCGGTGCAGTCACCGTCAGCTATCTGGCAGACCCGGCGGACATTTCCTGACTGGCCGGCCAGGCCGGCAACGTGATAAGATAATGGGCAGAAGTGAAAAACCGACATGCCGATTGCATCAGCAACTGATGCTGACGCAAGACCAAGGGAGGCCAACATGAGAATCACATTTCTGGGTGCCGCGCAAACGGTCACTGGATCCTGCTTTCTGGTGGAAACCGAGGAGCAGTCCTTTCTGGTTGACTGCGGCCTGTTTCAAGGCTCATCACAAGAAGAGCAGCTCAACCGTTCACCTTTTCCTTTTGAGATGCAGGACATCGATTTCATGCTGTTGACGCATGCCCATATCGACCACAGCGGGCGGATCCCAAAACTGTATCGTGACGGCTATCGCGGCCCTGTCTACGCGACATCGGCAACAGTCGACCTGTGCCAGATCATGCTGCCTGATTCAGGCCATATCCAGGAATCAGAGCAAGAGTGGCAAAACCGCAAGGCACGCCGTGCCGGCAGGCCGGAAGAACCGCCGGTTTATACCATGGAGGACGCTGTTAAAAGCTGCGGGTTGCTGAAACCCTATAAATATGACGTATCATTCCATCCTGCAGACAACATCCGCGTGATCTTTCGTGATGCCGGCCACATTCTCGGCTCGGCCATCCTGGAAATCTGGATCCGGGAAAACGACCAGGAAAGCAAGTTGGTTTTTACAGGAGACCTGGGCAACAACGACATGCCGATCCTGCGCGATCCGACCATCTTGGACCGTGCCGATTATCTGGTGATTGAGTCGACCTATGGCGGCCGCAAACATCGCAAAGCGACTGACGAGGTTGACCGCTTTGTCAACATCATCACCGAGACCATCGACGGCGGCGGTAATGTGGTCATCCCCTCTTTCGCTGTGGGCAGAACCCAGGAAATCATCTATGAGCTTTTCCGCCAGGAAGAACATTTCCGCAGCAGGCGCGAGCGGTTTTTACGTACGCCGGTTTATATTGACAGCCCGCTGGCGACGTCAGCGACCGCGGTGTTTCGCCGCAACACCGATTGCTATGACGAAGAGACACGCCAGTATATCGCCAATGGCAAGAACCCGCTGGATTTTCCGGATCTGCACTTTACGCAGAGTGTCGATGATTCCAAGTGGCTGAATGAAGATAAAAGCAGCAAGATCATCATTTCGGCCAGTGGCATGTGCGAAGCCGGCCGTATCCGGCACCACCTTAAACACAACCTCTGGCGTCCTGAATCAACGATCCTCTTTGTGGGTTACCAGGCTAAGGGCACGCTGGGCCGCCAGCTCGTGGAGGGCGCAAACAAGGTTCGCCTGTTTGGCGAGGAAATAGCAGTCAGGTCGCGGGTGGAATCAGTTGAAGGTTTCTCCGGCCATGCTGACTGTGACGGGCTGATCAACTGGATCGCCGCTATGAAACAAAAACCGGTTAAGATCCTGTTGGTGCATGGTGAACCGGAATCGACCGCGCTTTTCTCAGAAACCATCGGCCGCCGTTTTGGCCTGGATACACATATTGCTGTTCTCAATGAAACCGTGACACTGGGCTTGCCGGTCAAGCATCGGCGTATTGTTACAGAACGTTTGCGGGATCCTCGCCAGGCAATTGCCACTTATGCCCTGGATACCCTGCAGACGGAATTTATCGCGGCACTGGAGCGATTGAAGCGGGACATCGGACGGGCCAGGAGCAAGCAAGAATTGGATGACCTGCTGGCTTCAATGCCGGGCCGTCTGAACAGGGAAGCAAACGATCTATTGGATCATCATCAGCTGCCTGAGACCTGAGATTCAGATTTCTGGTGAAAGGAGTTATTTGTGTACTGGATTGAAGCTGCAACGGCCGCAACGGCTGTCACACCACCTCAACCATATAAGCTGCCTGCATTCTGGCATGACACTTTTCTGGGCAAACCCTGGATGGGCAATCCTGTTTGGAACTGGCTGATCGCGGCCGCGGTTCTGCTGCTGGCCTTCGCCCTTCGTAAACCGGTGAGCAAGCTTATCGCATCCGCTGGCAGCCGGTTCGGCAAAGGTGATCAGTCACTTGGACGTGCTTTGTTCAATGGTCTTGCGCCGGCTACCCGGCTTCTGGTGATCACCATCGGACTGGCCGTTGCTCTGCAAACCGGCCTGCTGGTTTTCCCGGAACGAGGCAGTCAACTGGTGCAGCAGGTCATGGACACATTCAAAGCTGTGGTGCTTTGCGTCGCCCTGGCCGGAGCAGGAGCAGCTTTGCTGGGCTTGCAAACAGAGAAAGCCCGGACTGAAGGTAAGAAAAACACCGTCACCATTCACGGCTATTATCGCCGGTCGATTTTTGGAGCGGCCTTCACAATCGCGGTTTTCATGGTACTGCGTATCTGGAGCTTTGACATCAGCGGCTTACTGGCCGGCATCGGTATTGGCGGCCTGGCTCTTTCCCTGGCAGCGCAGGACACCTTTTCCAATCTGCTGGCCGGGTTGACGATCATGACTGACCACTCTTTTGCCATTGGCGATGTCATATCCAGTCCTGATGTGGAAGGTATCGTGGAGGACATCGGGTTGCGCAGCTCGAAGATCCGCTCCTTTACCCAGGCACTTGTTTCTGTGCCAAACGCCAGATTAAGCAACAACAGCGTGACCAACTTCTCGCACATGACGCGTCGGCGTATCCGTTTTTCCATAGGCCTGGAATATGGTGTGACACCAGATCAGATCCGCAGCCTGATCAACAAGCTTACGGAACGCATGATGGCACGGGATACAATCATTCAGGATAATATCCTGATCTGTCTGGAAAAATTCAACAGCAGTTCTATTGATGTACTTTTTCAATGTTTCTCTCAAACACTTGACTTCATGGCTTTTCTCAAAGAGCAGGAGTCCATTCTGCTGGAGATCATGGATGTGATGGAAGAAGAGAAACTGAGTTTTGCTTTCAATGCCATGACGGTGCATCTGAACCAGACGACAGACGGGCAAAGTATCCCGGTCAACGCAAGCGAAAAACAGGAAAAAACAGCACCGGTCAATCAGGATTGAGCTGTTTTCAGACGGGGAAATGCCGGAAAAATTCCTGAAAAACAGCCAGCATGGCAGCGTGATCAGCAGTGCCGCCGGTTTCGCGTATCGCATGCATCGCCCAGATTGGGTTACCTGTGTCAACAGAACGAATGGGCAAAAACTGGGATAAGGCCGGGCCAATGGTAGACCCGCCACGCATATCACTGCGGTTGACAAAGGTCTGGCAGGGCACATTGGCCTGGCGGCAAAGTGCTTTGAAAACCGCGCTGGTGTCAGCGTCGGTCGTATAGGACCGGTTGGCTGCCCGTTTGATCACCGGTCCGCCGTTGATGCGCGGCCGGCTGGTCGCGTCGGTCAGTTCGCCATAGTTGGGATGGGCAGCATGTGCCTGATCAGCCGAAATCATGAATGAAGGCGCAAAACTGTTCAGCAGGTCAAGACGTGTGCCGCCCAGGCTGAGTATGATACGCTCCATCAGGTCGCGCAGGATCAGAGAATGGGCGCCCTGACGGGTCTGGCTGCCGACTTCCTCATGATCAAAACAGGCAAGAAGATTGATGCCGGCTTTTGGTTCTGACTTGGTCAGGGCAACCGCCGCGGCGTATGCCATACCCAGGTTGTCCAGGCGGGGTGTGTTGATCAGGGCATCGTCCAGCCCCAGCAGCATGCCGGGCATGCTGTCATATAAGAACAGCTCGTAATCAACAACCGAAGCGGGGTCTATCCCTGCCTCAGCGGCGATCAACTGCTCCAGGAGACCCTCCGTCGGGCGGTCTGCCAGACCCAGAACCGGCAGCATGGTTTTTTGAGGCTCAACTTTCTGACCATCGTTGACGGTGCGGTTCATATGAATGGCGACATTGGGGATTACCAGGTGCAGGCCAGCCGGCTGCACCAGATGTGCATGTGGCTGCAGAGGGTTTTCACCTGTGCAGACAACCCGCCCGGCCAAGGCCAGCGGGCGGTCACACCAAGTATTGAGGATCGGTCCGCCATATATTTCCGTGTTCATTTTCAGATAGCCTTCACTGCTGATCAGGCTGTTCGGCTTAACCATGAGGGCCGGAGCATCATTATGCGCACCGATCACGTGAAAACCTTGTCTGAGGGGATCTTCTCCGATGGTAAAGGCAAACAGCGCAGATGAGCCGCTGCTGACATAATACTTGTCACCTGGTTGCAGGTGCTGATGGGCATCAAATGGCATAAATCCGCTGGCTGCCAGCATGCTCTGCAGATTTTTCACTGCGTGGTAAGCCGTGGGGCTGCGATCAATAAAGGACAATAACGCTGTCGCCTGCTTTTGGATTGACTGTTCCATCCCGAACCTCCGTCATTTGCTTTGTTCAAGCATCAAAAAGATCAATCATGGCGATATCCAGAATCTTTGCTACGTCAAAGAGCCTTTCCACTGCGATATCCAGATCACCATGTTCATATCGGTCGATCTGCTGCTGGGACGCTTCGATCAATGCGGCCAGCTGCCCCTGGGTCAACCCCTTGTTTTCCCGGGCAGCTCTCAGGCGCGACCCCATATTTTTCGTAACCCTGATTCTTTCTCCGCTTGTTTCGCTCATCTGGCTTATCTCCTGTCACGCTGGTTATGCCGGTATGGTTAACACCATCGATAGCTGTTTCCCGGCAACCGCGGTTTCTGGAGCGGTTCTGTGTGGTATGATGACTGTAACGGGAAACGGCGTTCTGCCTTTATAAATCAGCAAAATCATAGCACAGCGCACCCGTCAAGACAAGCAATCAGCCCTGACAGCCAAATGAACTGAGGTGATCAAGACCATGAAAAAGATGATTCAGGATCATGCAACCGGCATTGGCCTGAGCTTGTTCGGCGTTGCCCCGCCGGATCGCTTTGCCGGCCTGCCGGCCAGTGTCCATCCTGCGTCGATTCTCCCGGAAGTCCGTTCCATCCTTGTCGTTGGGAAAGAGATTCCACGCGGCGACTATCGCGGCGTGGAAGAGGGAACCCTCTGGACATTTGCCAGCAAGCACCTTGAACAACTGCTTCTTCTTGATATGGTTCGCTATATCGAACAGCAAAGCGGTTACGAGGCGGTGCCTTACATGGCACATCCTGCAAAAACGACGCCGCTCAGCCGGCCTGTGTCGCCGGACAGGCCGCTGCCCAATGTCACCTTGCATCTTGAGTATGCGGCTGTTGCGGCGGGGCTGGGCGAAATTAGTCTGATCGGCCAGCTTCTGACACCGCGTTTTGGCAGCCGCAATGCCCTGGGCATCATCCTGACGGAACTTGAACTGGAACCCGATCCGTTGTACAGCGGCAGCTTATGCGATCATGCGGCCTGTGGGAAATGTGCCGCGATCTGTCCGGCAGGTGCGATCAACCCGAACAAAACTGTGACACTCAATATTGGCGGCCGCCTGACAGAACTGGCTGAGGTCAACTATCATCTGTGCCGCATGTGCCCCAATGGCGCGGCGCCGGATTTCATCAATAAGGCAGGCCAGGAAGAGCTGATGCTGGCCTTTACCGGCAATCAGCCGGATGTGGTTGAGACATCCACGGTTTTAACACGCAGGAATGTCCCCAACATCGCCAATGCGGTTTGCAGCCGCACCTGCCTCGCCTATCTCGAGCATGCGGAACGCCTGCAGCATCGGTATGTTGAGCCGTTCCGCGATACGGAGCCGTGGCTTCTGGATACTTGGGAAAGATAGAGGGGTGAAAGATATGCTGACCAGTGAGATGATCAAAAAAACCGCACGCGAAGCAGGCGCAGACCTGGTGGGTATCGCGCCTCTGTCCAGGCTGATGGACGCTCCGCCGGAAACCCATCCACTCAATATCTACCCCAAAGCGAAGTCCGTTGTGGTCATTGCCTGCCGCATTCTGGAAGGCAGCTATAAAGGCATCCGGGAAAACGCCGACTGGTCCAGTTACTGGATCTACAGTTACGGGACAGGAATCTACGGCGCACTGGGATCAGCCATGAGCAGAACACGCCAGATGGTCGAGGCACATGGCTATGAGACGGTGGCTTCTCCGGGCAGCCATACCTTCCTGCCGCATGAAGCCCCGCCGCAAAGGCCGCCGGTCGCACCGGGCAAGATGCCCTCCAATGTGGTTTTGCACATGCGTCTGACAGCTGCCGCGGCCGGACTGGGCGAGCTGGGCTGGTCCAAGGTGTTCCTGACGCCGGAATTTGGCCCGCGCCAGCGTTTCGAAATGTTTTTGACGGACGCTGAGCTGGAACCGGATCCGCTGCTGCAAAAAAACATTTGTGACCGTTGCCTGCATTGTGTACGCGACTGCCCCGGACATGCATTGTACAAAGACCGGAAGAAAGTATCTGTCACCATTGAAGACCGTGTTTTTGAATGGGGCGATGTTGATCTGGGCAAATGCAAGCTGACCCACTGGGGCCTCAACGAACTGGCCTCACCTTTTGTGAAGAAAGACATGCCCGGCTTCAAAATGAATATTGATGAGCAGACGATGAGCTGGCAAGAAGCGATGAACTTTGGCCGTTCCCTGTCGCAAAGGTCCCGCTATCTGTCAACGGTCGCCAATGGATTTGATGAGCTGGGCCAGAACGGGCGGCCGGGCAGCATCTGCGGCGCATATGGCTGCATTCAGTCATGCTATGAACATCTCAAACAAGCCGGTCGTGTCGGCCCGGGCAAAAGAGCCCTATATCTGCAGCGGGATGGTACAGATAACGCTGCAGACAGTCAGACGGAAGAGAAGGTGGCCGGACATGCTGAGTAAAAAAGAACTGATGGCTTACGCGATAAAAAGCGGCATAGACGCGGTGGGTGTGGCTCCTGCCGAACGTTTCCACTCTGTAGCCCGGCAAAAGAACCCTTTGTCGATCTTTCCGGAAGCCCGCTCGATTATTCTCTGTGCCCGGGAATTGCCTCGCGGCCTTTTCCGCGGTACTGAGGAAGGAACCCTCTGGACACGCGCCGGCCGGCTGATTGATGCGCATTACATGTATCTATTGGCCCGTTATCTGGAAGACGAAGGCGGAGTGGCTGTCCCCTCCAGCCCGATGGCCGCGGAACGCTGGCCGGAAGGCGTTGTCTTCAGGACGGGTCATGTCGCGCCCAATGTCTATCCCGATTTGAATGATGCCGTTATCGCCTGCGGTCTTGGCGAGATCGGATACTGCGGACTGGCGATGACCCCGCAGTTTGGCATACGCCAGGCATTGGGCATGATCATTACGGATCTGGACATTGAGGTTGATCCTATCTATACAGGATCGCTCTGCGACCGTTCGCAATGTGCCCGCTGTGCCGCCGCCTGCCCGCTGCAGGCCATTCATCCGGAAGAAGAAACCATCCATACAGTATGTGGCGTGACCTATACCATGGCCGGGATTGACCGGCAAAAATGCCTTTACTGCCCTAACGGCGCCTTCCCGGATACGACCCACCCTTCAGCCTTGCCCAACCGCCTGACAGCGGCCTGCGGGCGGGCCTGCCTGGCTCACCTGGAAGACTCGGGCCTGCTGGAGCATACGTATCAAACACCTTTCCGCCGCCGCCAGCCCTGGGGACTGCGGCTGAAGGATATTTAGCACAAATTTCCCGCTCCGCATAGCCGAAGTGGTTTACTCCGGACAACAAAAAACCGGCAGGTGAAGTACGAAGCTTTCCTGCCGGTTTTGAAAGTGCGAGTGCCTCTCTTAAGCGGCTTGACCTTGACTAGATCAGCACTTCCACGGACTGACGCGTTTTCGCTGAAGCGAAAGCTGCATCTATGACCTGCATCGTGCGGCGGACGGTTTCCGGTTTGACGGCCAGTTGTTCCGGATCCTGACAGGCTTGAATAATGTTCTCATAGAAGGGCTCGCCACCGTTTACCGCTTCAGGCAGGGGCATGTGTTGGATCTGCTCGGGGCGCAGAGGCGCCATGGTGCGGCTGGACCCCACAACGGGATCAACCCCTTCAGAAACCTCAACGGTGAATTTGTGGTTGATCTTGGAGATGCGGCCGTTCTTAGCTGTGAAGTCATCGATTTTCAAGGTGCCGGCATCGCCATAGACAAACCAGCGGGGCAGTTTTTCCAGCGCGAAGACGCCGCACTCGACATGTGCCGATGTTTGATCATCGAAAACAAGTTCCATTTTGAAGTAATCATCAACCTGCAACGTGTTTACAGACCAGAGCTGGGCGAAGACACGGGTGACTTTGCGTTCAGGGAAAAGCTGCAGGATCTGATCAACCTGGTGCACGCCCCAGTCATAAACCATGCCGCCGCCATATGCAGGATCGGCACGCCAGCCAAAGACAATACCGCGCTCGCCGAGCACGCGCGACTCTACCGCTACAGGCTGGCCCAGTGTCCCGGCTGCGATCACATCGCGCAGCATCAGGTAGTCGACATCCCAGCGGCGGTTCTGATGGACGGTGAAAATTTTTCCCGCTGTTTTCGCGACCGTCAGAACATCGTCCAGTTCAGCTGTGTTCAGGGTGACAGGCTTTTCACATATGACATGCTTGCCGGCCCGAAGTGCCTCAATCGCGAAGTCGCGATGGTACTGGTTGGGTGTGGCGATGATGACAATGTCCAGGTCCGGCTGTGCCAAAAAAGAGGAACGGTCGGAAATGAATGTATAGCCGGCTTTTTCTGCCACGTCTTTTTTCCCGGGATCTATGTCATGGACAAAATCAACTCGAATCCCTTCAACAGCGGCTATTTTCTGCGTGTGCACGGTGCCCATGTAACCGAGTCCCAGTATACCTGCGCGAATCATAAGCGTTCTCCTTGTTTGATATGTTTTCAAGTCCTATGTTTACCACGACTGCTCTGGAAAAGCAAGGTGAGAACGACGTGAGAATATGGACAAATAGACTATATAACCGCGATCGGTTTTGAGCCATGTTCAGCCGGACCTGCTGCAGCGGGCACGATTGGTTTTTATCTTCTTTGAGCCATTGACGGTTGTCCATGAATGTGTTTCTGTATTAGTAGCAGAAGATGGCGGCTTTCAAACAGATAAAAAAGCCGTCAGTCCTTCATGCATGAGTATTTAGAAAGCGGGGATCTAGGACATGGATAAGGTAAAAGTAGCATTTGTCGGCTGCGGTGGTATCTGTAATTTCCATCTCAGCCATCTTCTCCAGTTTGATGATGTCACGTATGTCGGTTTTATGGATATCCGTCCTGAAAGAGCGGCGGAGAAAGCAGCGCTGGCTGGAGGCGCGAAAGTTTTCGATGATTATGTCCAGATGCTGGATGAGGCCCGCCCTGATGTACTCTACATCTGTGTGCCGCCTGATCAGCACGGGTTCATAGAGTATGAAGCCATCAAGCGGAAAATTCATTTCCTGGTGGAAAAACCTATGGCACTGAATTTGAAACTGGCTGAAGAGATCCGTGACGCTGCTGCGGAGGCCGGCATCATTACGGCTGTTGGTTTCCAGGATCGGTACCTGGATATTATTGAGAAAACCAAAGAATTCCTGCAGGGACGTCAGGTAGGCCTGGTGGACGGTGCCTGGATGGGCGGTATCCCGGGTGTATACTGGTGGTCAACCTACGCGACCAGCGGTGGCCAGATCGTGGAACAGAACATCCACCTTTTTGATATGGTACGCTATCTGTTCGGCGAACCGGCACGTGTCTATTGCGCGGCGGCACGCGGTCTGGTGAAGCGTGAAGGCTACGATCTGCATGACTACTCATCGGCGGTGATCACATTCAAGAACAACATCGTAGCCACCTTGTTCACAGGCTGTTACCTGGATCACAATGTTCCGCATAAGAATGGTCTGCATATCCGCTGCGTTGACTCGGAGATCCGTTACATCCTGCGTCAGTCTGTTGAACTGGATACTGGAGACAGTGTGCAACTTTACAAGAGGCAGGTTGATCAAGGGGTTACCGAAGACCGGACCTTCCTTGACGCCGTCAAAACAGGCAATCCTGCAATCATCCGTTCTCCGTACTCAGACGCCTGCAAATCGCTGGCCCTGACGCTGGCCTGCAATCAGTCGATCGCAACCGGGCAGCCCGTTGAGCTGAACTGAGACAACCCGAACAGAGAGGAGTTTTACAGATGTTTACCTTGACTGTGCATAATGCCTGGTTTGAAGGCACAGAGTATGAGAAATTCGCGCTGGCCCGCCAGCAGGGTTTCCGGGCTATTGAAATGTTGAACTGGGCCCACCTGGATCTGCCGCGACTGCGTGCAGAAATGGATCGTGCCGGTGTGGCTTTGTCAGCCATTTTGTTTCATGCCCATAATCCGGACAGCCAGAACCTGATCGCCAACACCCACGGCATTGTCAACGCTGATGCCCGTGAAGCTTTTGTAGAAGCCGTTCAGGACACCCTGGCCGCCGCACAGGTGCTGGGCTGTAAAAATATTGTGGTTACAACCGGCAACGAAGTCCCCGGCCTGTCCCGCCGGGATCAGCATGACAACGTGGTGCAAGCCCTCAAAGCAGCGGCTCCGCTGGCTGAAAAAGCTGATGTTCAGCTGGTGCTGGAACCGCTGAACATCCTGGTTAACCATAAAGGTTATTTTCTCACCACGACTGCTGAATCTGTTGAGATCATCAAAGAAGTCGGCAGCCCGAAGGTGAAAGTTCTGTATGATGTTTATCATCAGCAGATAACAGAAGGCAACCTGATTCAGAACATTCGTGAAAACATCGCCTACATCGGGCACATACATGTCGGTGACGTGCCGGGCCGCAAACAGCCCGGAACCGGTGAAATCAACTACCGCAATGTCTTCAAGGCCATTCGCGACACCGGCTATGACGGTTTTGTCGTCTTTGAATGTGGTTTGACTGAACCGGTGGAAGTTGTCTGTCCGAAGATGTGGGCACTGCTGGAAGACTGAGCACGAATGGATGCATAATGCTTTGGCCGGCTGTCTGCAACAGATCTGCTGACCATACCCGATACAGGCTGTGTCACCGCCGCGTGCGGATGGCGCAGCCTGTATCAGCGCTTTCTACATTAGGCGCTTTTGCAGGCCAGGGCCGCTCTATTCCAGTGGTAGCTGGCCGAAAATAAAATGGAACGTGGAGTCGCTATGATTAAACAGATCAAACGCCTGTTTGGCGCTCAAGACATGACAGAGGGTTCGCCCCTGGTTAGCCTGGTCAAATTTTCTGTCCCGCTCCTGATCGGCAATATGGCACAGCAGCTTTACAGCACGGTCGATTCCATCATTGTCGGGCGTTATGTTGGTGACACGGCACTGGCTGCTGTAGGCGCGGTCATGCCGATTATCAACCTGCTGCTGGTTTTTTTCATGGCTATCGCTACAGGCGCCGGTATCCTGGTTTCCCAGACCTTCGGTGCGCGCAACTGGAAACTGCTGGACAAAACGATCGGTAACGCCCTGTTGCTGGTTTTCCTGTCCTCGGTCGCCATCATGGCGGTAGCCTTGTCCCTGGCCAGGCCTATTCTCACGGTGCTGGACACGCCACCTGAGATTTTCAACATGTCGCTGGATTACCTGCGGATTGTCTTTATCGGCATCCTCGGTTTTGGCTTTTACAACATCATATCCGGTATTTTGCGAGGCCTGGGCGACTCAATTACACCACTCATCTTCCTGCTGATCACGACGGTTATGAATACGGTGCTCGACCTGTTGTTTGTCGCTGGTCTGGATATGGGTGTTGCCGGTGCTGCTCTGGCCACCATCATCTCCCAGTTTATATCCGCCATCCTTTGCATGATTCATCTGTTGCGCATGAAAGATGTTGTAACCGTGAACATGCAGACCATCCGGCCGGACTTCCCCCTGATCAAGCGCCTGTTGCGGGTTGGCATGCCTGCAGGCATCACCCAGGCGATCTTCTCGCTGGCCATGGTGGTTGTCCAGGCTTTGACCAATTCCATGGGCTACCAGGTGATCACAACCACCACAGCGGTCATGCGGGTGGATAGCTTTGCGATGATGCCGAACTTCACGTTCGGTATGGCTATAACGACTTATGTCGGGCAGAATATCGGGGCCCGAAGGATGGATCGGGTTGATCAGGGATCGAAAGTTGCCATCAAGCTGGCCTTGTTTGTTTCCGCGACATTGACAGCACTGCTGCTCTTGTTCGGCAGCAACCTGATCCATTTGTTCACCGAAACGCCGGAAATTATCACACTGGGTGAGCGGGCGATCCGTATTCTGGCAGCAGGTTACCTGGCCATGACCGTCACCCAGATCTACGGCGGCATCATGCGCGGCGCCGGTGACACGATGCCCACCATGTGGATCTCCATGTTTACGACCGTAACCGTGCGTGTTCCTCTGGCGTATGGCCTGGCTTACCTGACTCGTTCAGCCCTCTGGCCTAATGGCGCGCCTGACGCCCTGTTTTTCTCTTTGCTCAGTGCCTGGAGCATGAACGCTGTCTTGACCTTCCTATGGTACCGCCGCGGCAAATGGCGCCAGAAAAAGATCATGGATATTGGTCATGAGCATGAATCAGTGCCTGCCAGCGCACCTGATAAGGCGGGGACACACGCATGAAAAGCATACCCGATCAGGCGATACGACGTCTTTTTTGTATCAAGGCTTACTGTAGACGCGTACTGCCTGTGATAAAATGAGGAGAAAAAGGAGGTATGGCGCATGAAATCATTACAAAGCACATACCGGCTGCATAACAGTGTAGCCATCCCATGTGTCGGTTTTGGAACCTGGCAGGTGGCTGACGGGGCAATAGCCTATGAATCGGTCAGCGCTGCCCTTGATGCCGGGTACAGGCATATTGACACCGCAGCGGCTTATGGCAATGAGACGAGTGTCGGCAAAGCAGTTCGTGATAGCGGCCTGGCCAGAGAAGATGTTTTTGTGACCAGCAAGCTGGCGAATCCTGATCACGGCTATGAGGCGACCCTTGATGCTTTCGAGCGGACCATGGAGCGGCTGGGTCTGGACTATCTGGACCTTTACCTGATTCACTGGCCGAATCCTGTTCGTTTCCGCGACAACTGGCAGGAGGTCAACGCTGGCAGCTGGAAAGCTTTTGAAGAACTCTATCAGGCGGGTCGTGTTCGTTCGATCGGCATCAGCAATTTCCGGCCACATCATATAGAAGCGCTGCTGAAAACAGCGACGATTGTGCCGATGGTCAACCAGATCCGTCTTTGCCCCGGCGACACTCAAGATGAAACGGTCGCCTACTGCCGTGAGAAGAACATACTGCTGGAAGCTTACAGCCCCCTGGGGACTGGTAAGATTTTTTCTGTGCCTGCCATGCAGGAAATGGCCGCGAAATATAATAAGACCATCGCCCAGGTCAGCTTGCGCTGGAGTCTGCAGATGGGTTTCCTGCCACTTCCCAAATCAGCTACACCAGCCCGCATCAGAGAAAACGCCGAATTGTTTGATTTCGAGCTGACTCCGGAAGATGTCACAGCCATAGCTAACCTGAAGGATTGCTGCGGAGCTGCCTCAGATCCGGATAAAATCAGTTTTTAAGACAATAGCGCAAAAACAACTTAATCATGCCATAGAGCCGTTCCGCTTCGCCGGGACGGCTTTTTCAACGATTGTTCAGCTCCGCATACTGCAGCATGTTGCGGCAGAGATAGAAAACCAGCAGGGCAACCAGGGTGTTGGCCAGGGATACGGCCAGCAACGATGTAAGCGTTGCTGAGACCAGCTGGAGCCCCAGCGCCGCCAGCAGTGAAGCCAGCAGGATACCCGGCAGTGCCATGAGCAGCAGAGCGGCAAAATAGAACATAAAGACCAGCGTCTTGGAGGTCATGGCACCAAAGACACGCTCCACCAGGATGTTGCCCGCAGTGAAAAGGAAAGTGAAGGTGAACCGGGCGATGATACAGCCCAGTATGTCCGGAAGATCCAGCTTGAGCATCAGGGCAAGCGGGATAAACAGCAGGAGCGCCTCGCTGATGGCGGCCGGAACACGTTCGCGTACACTTTGGAGGAGCTTGTGCACAGATGGAGCGGGGATCAGATAAATATAGGGTCTGGTCAGTTCTTTATTTAGGCGGCCTAGTGATGTGCTGAACAGTTGGATGTAAGTGCTGAAGGCAAAGATTCCGATGATGCCGATGCCTTGCATAAAAAAGGCCATCACGAGAACGATGATGATGAAAACCAGTGACTGCAGGTTAACGATCAGCACACGGCTGCGCCTGTTTTCTATTTTATGTTTGTAGTAGAAAGCCGCTGCGCCTTCTCCACGCCCCAGGCCAACCTTGCCCAGACGGACGCGGCGGGGCGCCGCCTCCATGATTCGGCCTTCCTTATGAGCCGTAAGGGTGGAAAAATTCGTTTCTGAAGTTTGGAGGACATCCTCATAAAAATCTGTACGCGAGACAAGCAGCAAAGCAACCAGCAGTGCCAGGTAGGCTGTGCAGAGCAGGCTGCCCTTGAGGACAAGCGCGGGGGCCGCGGTTACAGCGCCGGCGATCAGGGCGCTGACCCAGCCGGCAACAGGAAACAGCTGGGTCAGGCGATGCTGCCCCAGTATTTGAATGGCCTCAGGTAATCCGTCGCCTGCCGTCAGCAGACGTACGGCCGCCCAGCCGGCATACAGGCCAATGATGCCATAGAAAATCACCTTCAAAAGGCTTGTCCATTTTTCATTCGAGCTGATGATACTGTACAAAAGCATAGCAGTCAGCTGGCCCAGAAAAACGGTCAGCGCATAGCCAAGCAGTATGAGCAGCAGCGTTCCGGGAGCAATACCATACAGCTGGCGCAGCCAGGAATACTGGAAAACCAGAAAAAGACCAAGCAGCAGAGAGGTGCCCATTTGTTGAATCAAGCCGAAGACAAGTACCGCTTGCGAGCGGAAGGGTGCGGTAAAAACAAGATTGACATCGGCCAGATTGAATAAACTGGCTCCGGTATCGAAACCGCGTTTGGCCAGCAGGACGAACATGATCAGAAACAGGGCGAACAGGCCGGCGAATAGCTCACCGATTTCACGCCTGTTCTGCAGTTCTTCTGGTTGCTGGCCGCCGGTCATGATGACCAGTACCAGCATGGTGATAAGAAAGAGCACATAAATCAACTTGCCCGGACTGCGGATCAAAGCAAGAAACTGGTTTTTCAGGCGCGTCAGCAGCAGATAAGCTAAAGGTCGTTTCACAATACACCTTCCGTGATCTTGAAAAAGAGTTCTTCCAGGGTTTGAGCCTGTGCTGATTCCTCCAGATGGGTCCGGGTTGCGGCGAAAGTGCCATTGACCATAATGTGCGCCACATCCCAGTTGTTTTCCACACTGTCAATCATATGGGTGCTGATCAGCAGCGCGCAGCCCTGTGCTTTCAGCTCCTGGAACATTTGTTTCAGTTCTTTGATGGCATGCGGGTCCAGTCCGACCAGTGGCTCATCAAAGACAATAACCTGAGGACGGGGCAGCAGGGCACAGCAGATCGAGAGTTTCTGCTGCATGCCCTTGGACAGTTCCTTGCCCAACTTGTTCCTTTTATCCCACAGCTCAAAGCGTTCCAACAATGTCCTGGCCAGGCCCTCGTCAGGTGCCCGGTACGCACGCTGGATGAACTCCAAGTGCTCCGCCACTGTGAGCAGATCATAGAGCGCCGGCGTTTCCGGGACATAACCCAGCCGACGTTTAGCTTCCAGCGACTTGTTGGGATAGCTGTCAATGGTGATGGTGCCGGAAAAGCGCAATAATCCTGTGATGCACTTGATCAGCGTTGATTTACCGGCACCATTGGGGCCGAGTAAAATAGCGATCTCGCCGGAACCGACAGTCAGGCTAACATGGTCATTGGCCTTCACTTTGCCATATGATTTGGAGACATCCTGTACGTCAAGCATAGCGATTTCCTCCTGATCGATATCATTATAGCAGACTGGCGGAATCGCCACAAAAAGCAACATCGGCCGCCTGGACAGGTCTCGCCACAGAGCGGTGCCCATGGTATATTACTGGAAAGGAACCTGATTGAACCTATCTGCTGTGCGCGTAACTGCCGGAGGTTTTGGATGCACCTGTATATATCGGACCTGGATGGAACCTTGCTGACGCCGGATGCCATCATCACGCCTTATTCCCGCCAGACCATCAGCCGCCTGATTGAAAACGGCCTGCGTTTCAGCGTGGCGACCGCCCGCACCCTGGCTACCGTGCGGCAAATCCTGCAGGGGCTTGCGCTAAATGTTCCCGTTGTACTCATGAACGGCGCCTGCCTCTTTGATTTGCAGCAAGATCGCTATGTCCGGACTGAAGAGATCAATGGCCCGGCAAAAACTTTTCTGTTTGATTTGCTGCGACAGCATGACATGGCTGGTTTTGTCTACACTGTGGACGAAAACCAGCTGCACACCTGGTATGAGCGCATCGATACGCCGGCTGCCCGGTACTATGTTGATGAGCGGGTAAATCGATATGGCAAGGTTTTCACTTGTGTGAAAGAATTTCAGCATGACCTGGCCAACCGTTCTGTGGTCTATTATTCCATAACCGACCGCACGGAAAAGCTGGCTGACCTGCACCAGGCACTGCTTCAGTCGGGTCAGCTTAATGTGGCCTTTTATCATGATGTCTATCAACCGGGCAACAGTTATCTGGAAGTCAGTGCCCTGAGCGCTTCCAAGTACCATGCCCTGCAAACCTTACGCACCATGTATGCATTTGATAAGATCACCAGTTTTGGTGATAATTATAATGACTTGCCCATGTTTCAGGCGAGTGACCAGTGTTTGGCTGTCGCGAACGCGCTGCCCGAGGTCAAAACCGCCGCGGATGAGGTGATCGGCAGCCATACCAATGATGGTGTCGCCCGCTGGCTTCATGCCCGGATGGCCCTATCTCAGAAGGAGACCAGGTTATGAAAGCGATTGAGCGATTGTTGAAGTATGTGTCCGTTCACACAACATCTGACGAGGCAGCACAGACCCGGCCGAGCAGTCAAGGGCAGCTGCACTTGGCACGGTTGCTGGCTGATGAAATGCGCGACCTGGGCCTGCGTGATGTGCGCATCAGCGAATATGGTTATGTATACGGCTATCTGGCGGCCACTGCCGGTTATGAACAATGCCCCAAGGTTGGCTTCATCGCCCATATGGATACAAGCCCTGACGGTAAAGGCAGTGATATCAAACCGCAGATCATCAAGGATTATGATGGCGGACCGGTTACCCTGCCGGGTACAGGCCTTGTGCTCAGTCCGGAACGTTTTCCCCATCTGCCTTCCCTGCAGGGAAGTACACTGGTCACAACCGATGGCACAACCCTTCTGGGCGCTGATGACAAAGCTGGCATCGCAGAGATCATGACAGCCTGCGAGATTCTGGTGCGCGAGAAAATCCCGCATGGACGTGTCTGTATCGGCTTCACGCCTGATGAGGAAATCGGCAAGGGTGCTGACTATTTTGACGTGGCCGGTTATGGCGCCGATTTTGCCTTCACCATGGACGGCGGTCCTGAAGGCGAGCTGGAATATGAAAACTTCAATGCTGCTGAAGCGTCTGTTGAGGTGCAGGGTGTGGCGGTGCATCCGGGCACGGCTAAAGGCATCATGGTCAACGCGCTGACGGTAGCCTGCGCCTTTAACAGCCTGCTGCCGGCCTGGGAAACACCGGCTCATACCGAAGGCTATGAAGGCTTTTATTATCTGCGCAAACTGGAAGGCAATCCGGAGCAAGCCAGGATGACCTATAGCCTGCGGGATCACGACAGTGACGAGCTGGCTGCACGCAAACATAAACTGCTGCAGGCAGCCGAAACACTCAATGAACAGTATGGACCGGAAACCATTAAGCTGAAAATCGAGGACCGGTACCGTAATATGGCGGACATCGTCCGGCAGCACAGCCATCTGATCGACAGCGCCAGGGCAGCCATGCGCCAGGTTGGCATTGATCCTTTGATCAAGCCGATGCGTGGAGGGACCGATGGCGCGACACTGAGTTATAAAGGGCTGCCCTGCCCCAACCTGGGGACAGGCGGTTATGCCTATCATGGTGTCATGGAACATATTACAGCTGAAAGCATGGCACGTTGTACCAACATGATCGTAGCACTGGTCGGCCACTATACCCGGATGAGAAGCGAATCGTAAGGGGGTCTGGTCCATGAGGACAGCAGGACGTGATCTGGTTTATACAGCCCATGACAAAAGCAACAAGCCGGCAATGACGGTGTCACCTGGCGAGATTTTCGCGGTGGACACAGAACTGTGCTCAGGCTCATGGCTGAAGAGTCTTGCAGACCGCTATCATCCGGAGAAAACGGAAGGCCCCAATCCAACGGTCGTTGTCGCTGTAGAGGGGGCGCGTCCCGGTGATTGCCTCGCGGTTCGGATTTTAGCCATAGATGTGGATGAACTTGGCTATACAGGGTATGTCCACCCGGATCCGGCACTGACCGGTCAGATCCTGCCGGGCAACAACGAAAGCAACACCCGGACCCTGGCCATCAAGGATGGCGAGATCATCTGGCACGAGCGGTTGCGTATACCGGTCAAGCCCATGATTGGCACCTTGGGGACAGCACCAGAGCAAGAGATTCTACTCAACAGCAAAGGCGGGCCGCATGGCGGGAACATGGACGTGCAGGAAGTCACCACGGGCAGCACCGTTTATCTGCCGGTTGCCGTACCGCTGGCTCTTCTTCATATTGGCGATGTTCATGCCATTCAGGGCGATGGCGAGATCAACATGGCCGGTGGTGTTGAGTGCCGGGCCCGGGTGACCTTACAGGTCGGGCTTCCCCGACCGTTCGGCAATCAGCAGCAGATCCGGCTTGAGAATCAAGACGATATCATGACCATAGCCTGTGAGCGCAGCACTGATGAATCATTTTTCGCTGCTGCCCGTGAAATGGTCAGATGGCTGGTCGGCTCATACGGCTTCACTGAAAAAGATGCTTATCTGCTGATGGGTCAGCTGATGGCGTCACGCTGCACCCAGTATGTCAACCCGACCCGCTCCTGTATCTGCAAAATGCCCCGCTGGTGCCTTATCCCATGAACAGCAGGAAAATAACGGCATTCAGCCTGATCGGGTACTTCTTTATCGGCGCAGTGCCCATTACACTGGCGCCATCATTGCCTTACCTTATCCGTGACTTCAATCTATCGCTTGCTCTGGCAGGAACCGTTTTTGTCGCCCGTTCCGCAGGTACCTTCCTGGGTGTGGCTGCCGGCGGCTATCTGTCCGACCGGTTGGGGCGAAAACCGCTGATGATCCTTGGCTGCCTGCTGCAGGGGGTCTTCCTGGCTCTGGTGGGCTTGTCACCCGACTTCCTGATCATCACCCTTCTCTTTGGCCTGATTGGTTTTGCTACCGGCCTGGTCAACCCGGTTTTCAACGCTCTGGTTGCTGAAGTCAACCAGCACCGCCGTGCAGCAGCGCTTAACGCCCTCCATGGTGTCTATAGCGTTGGCGCTATGCTTGGCCCGATTGCCGCCGGTTTGCTGCTAGCTTCCCGGTTCGGCTGGCGCGCCATCTTTTTCGGCGGCAGCCTTCTCTGGACTGTTTATGGTCTCAGCCTTTTTCTGGTGGCTATCCCCCGCGCGACCCGTCCCAAAAAACAAGACCGGGACAGCACGATTGCCTCAGCCGGCAAACACGTGAAAGTACTTTTGCTGCTCTTGGTTCTTGTTTCTTACCTGTATAACTGCACCGCGACCAGCCTGGTCAACTGGATCAACACCTATCTGGATCAGGTGGAATTCCCTGTTCTGCTGGGTGCCGGCATGGTTTCCATTTTTTATCTTGGGCTGGCCATTGGCCGATTTGCCTGCGGCCTGCTGGCGGAAAAGACAGGGTATGCGCGGCTGATTCTTTACTGCGCGTTAGGCAGCCTTGCCTTTTACCCACTGGCGATCTATACAACAGCCCCCCTGCTCATTGCTTTTGGTGTTTTCGCGTCCGGTCTTTGCTTTTCCGGACTGCATCCTACCAGTATGGCCTGGGCTAACCGGCTGTTTCCGGAAAAAGGCGGCACGATCGCCAGCATGATGTCGATTGTCATGACGCTTGGGGCGATGTCGGTGCCCTGGCTGGTCGGTTACGCGGCTGACCGGATCGGCTTTCGCCTCAGCTTCAGCCTGAATATTGCTTTGCTGGTTGTTTTGGTTTTCGTTGCTTCCAGCCTTCTGGCGAAGGAAAAGGTGACGGCCTGAATACCAGAGCGGAACAACACATGCTTTTCGGGGGAGGTTTCCTGTTTATGGCTCGTGCTAAATGGTTTCGTTGGCTGACTCTGTTTTTTGCTCTGCAGTCTGCCGTATTGTTTGCGTCCTGCGCCGCTTTGCCGGGATCCACGTCAGAGAACATGCAGCAAGGACAAAACCATGCTGCGATATCCGCTCTGCCAACAGTGACCCCTGAGCCGACTACAGCAGCTGTGCCTACACCGGCGCGAACACCTTCGCCCACGAGAAAGCCATCCCCTTTACCGGAACCTTCGCCCACGAGAAAGCCAACATCTGCCCTTGAACCTGCACCTACAGCTACGCCGACGGTGCAGCCACCAACAGAAAAACAAGCAGTCTCGCCGGCACCAGATGTGAATACCGGCGCGCAGCTGGCCGCTTATTTGGCAGAACCGGAAAATGGTCAAAAAGTCGGTGATCGGGCTTATCGGCTTAATGGCAACAGCTGGCATAACGCCTGCGTAATCGTGGCCAGTGAAGCTTTGCGGCAGGTGGGCTATGCGATACCGACCGCCACGAATTACACGCCAGTGCTGACCCGGCAGCTGATTGAACGTGGGTTTACCCGGCACACAGACATGACCGGGCTTCAGCCAGGCGATATCTGTTTCACAACAGACGCCAAAGGCAGGGCAGACGGCATACCCACCCACACGTTCATTTTCCTGGGTTGGGCAGCTGAAGGTGAAATGCATATTTTCGATAACCAGATGTATGATTACGGTTGTTTGTACCATACACGCTTTGTCGACCTGGCTTTCTTCCAGAATGATCCAGCCCAGCCCAAAGAAGCGACTGCCTACTATTTGCGCCGGTGAGGGTCCCCATGACTTATCGGCCTGGCGAACAGCGGCCGCGTGTCAAAAAACACCTGGCATGATATGATGATTCCAGGGGGTGATGTTTTTGAACCGTTCCCATATCATATCCGTTTTTACCAAACCCTGGATGAAGCTGAGTATTGATGAACTCATCGCACTGATCTGCCGGCTGGGCTTTGACGCCATCGAATTCCCTTTGCGTAAAGGGTTTCAGGTTGAGCCGGAACAGGCTATGACCGGGCTGCCGCACCTGGCAGAAAAAATGGCAGCCCGGGGTTTGCGGATCACCAGCGTGGCGGGCGATACCCGTGAAGCGACTTTTGCCGCATGTCAGGCTGCAGGTGTTCCTTTGATCCGCATTATGCTGCAGCGTTCGCCGGAAGAACCCTATATGGCTTGTGAGGCGCGCTGGAAACATGAACTGGCCGAACTGGTTCCGTTATGTCGGCGGTACGGGGTCAAAATCGGTATTCAACAGCACTTCGGCGCAGGCGTCTTTTCCAGCATGGAACTGCGCCATGTCCTTGAAGGCCTTGATACCAGCTGGATCGGTGCCATCTGGGATGCCGCCCACAGCGCCCTGGCCGGTGAATGTCCGGAACAGGCCCTGGACATCCTCTGGGACTACTTGTTTTTAGCCAATTTCAAGAATGCGTACTATCAACACGTTACGCAACCGTCACCAGACGGGTCTGACCGGATGGTCTTTAAACCGTATTTCACGACAGCGCGGGAGGGTATGGCAGACTGGCCGCGCGCGTTGGCCTTGCTTCTGGAACGTGGCTACACCGGTGTCCTCTGTATGCCGGCTGAATATACGGAAGCTGAACGGGTCAACGACTATATCGGGCAGGATCTGACA